>JAYTAU010000253.1:0-4499 GCA_043737375.1 Planctomycetia bacterium | reverse complement strand
CCCAATCGAACGAGTTATCGTCGAACGGCAGGTTCTCGGCATCTGCGATCCGAAGATCCGATACATAGCCTTCGCCACGGAATCGGTCGCCAGTGAATTGGATCGCCCGTTCGGTGAGGTCGACGCCGGTTAAGCTGCGCGGGCGGGCCTTGGCCAGTTGCAGATGATCGGCACCCAGGCCGACGCCGATTTCGAACACGTCCAATCCAGCGACTCGCTCGAATTGGGCGAAAGGCCGGATGAACGGCTCTTCGTGGTAGCGATTTTGCTCTTGCGCGCGCAGTTGATCGCGGACTTCGGTCCCTTCGAACATCCTTTCGCCGCAGCTTTCGGCATTCCAAAAGTCGTGTACGGCTTGTTTGGCTGTTTCCATGATTAGACACTAATCAAATTGAGGAATGACGGCTAATTACCAACTAAAAAATTGAACAGGAGCAAACAGAGGGAACTGAGAATGACGCTCGTCTTACCGAAGCGGTGACTTCCAGACGCCGAAAGCTGGGTAAGGTCAGCGCTACTAAGGACCGACCGATAAATAACATCCCGATTTCAAATCTGCTAGCACGCCGAATTATGTGCCGCCTTGCAAAAAAACCCGGAAGTTATTTATCGGTCGTCCCTAAATTGAACCAACTGGAGTTATTTCCTATAAAACAGTATCTCTGTTTTCTCTGTTGCCTCATGTTCAAATTTTTACATCAGCCACCACTCGCCCGTCACTACCACGTATATTCCCAACAGCAAATTGGTGATTGCGTGCGCAACGACGCAATCCCAAACATTCTTGGTCCGTAACAGCAGCCAGGCCACGGCCCCGAACCAGACCACCGCAGCCAGAGCTTCATGCGGGTGAATGAGTACTGGTAATGCGATCACAGCAATCAGACCCACTCGGTCGAACTGTCCGATCGGCACTCGCCACCAGTCGTTGGCCGCCGGAAACCGGCCGACAAAGCCGCGCAGGAACAGCTCTTCGATCACCGGCACTACGGCCGCCAGCCCAAAAAAACGGACGAACAAAAAGCCCCAGGCCATTGCCGGCTGGTTCTCCAACTGTTCAAGCGGATTGAATCCGGCGCGTCGCCCACCCAACCAGCTTTCTATCGTTGGGCCAAGTCCGCTAGCAATTTCCAGCCAGCGCTGACCGTGTGCCAAAGCCACCCACGCGGCAACCCCCATCACGCCGACCATCGGCGCCAGCGGGCTGATACGCTGCATTCGCGGGTAGCCAGGCCTTACGGCTGCGACGGCCAGTGTGACCAGCAGTATCTTCAGAGAATAAATGATCGGGTAATGCCGGTATTCCAAGCGTAGGTCGAGCCAAGGTTTTGACTCGGCTTCTCCCTCCGCTGCTACAACCGGCGACGGCGGGGCCGACGGTTCGATCGCCCCCATGAGCATAAATAGCACAAAAGGGCCGAGAAACACTAGCCAAGGATTGGTCCGCCACGATTTCTTTTGCAGGTCGTCGCCCGAGGGTTCCGCCGGGAACGTTCGGCTCGATGGATCTAGAGGTTCACTGGTCATGCGGTCGAATCCGGGCGAGATTATTCAAAAGGTTACCACGCGGTTGGTAAGGCGAACCTAGGCCGGTGAATCGACGTAAATAATTTGCAGCAGGTCAATTGCCGTAAGCATTGGCCTGCTACGATGTTATTCCACGATTAGTCGGCTTTCACCCAACCGGCTTACCCTCGGCGTGCTATTGTGGCTTGCCGAGCCAGTATGAGCAATGTTTACGATGTTTACGGCTACAAACTTGTCGATAAATGTCGCTTCGCCAGACCGTAACCGAGCAGTTCGATTGGCAAACTGCCCTTTCCCTATTGCAAATTGCGAGTAATATAGATGTCAGCATAATAGATGGCTTAGCACTCCTACCATCGCGCATTCGGTAGCCGGTGCGCCTTGGGCTTTGGTCGCAGTCGTCGGATCCAAGCCCCGCGCTGAGTCGGACGTCAGGTTGGCACGACATTACGCGTCTCGTGGTTGCTTTACGGCAAGCGGTCGACGCACTCCCTTTTGGTCTTTTAGCTTGTTTTCGAGGCTCGTTTATGGACTTGTCCAAAGTACGCAACATCGGCGTTTCGGCTCACATCGACTCGGGTAAAACCACCTTGAGCGAGCGCATTCTATTTTACGCAGGCCGCATCCATCGCATCCACGAGGTCAAGGGAGGCGGAGCCGGCGCGACCATGGACTACATGGACCTTGAGCGCGAAAAAGGCATCACCATCACCAGTGCCGCGACCAGCGTCCACTGGGACGATACCGATATCAACCTGATCGACACTCCGGGCCACGTCGACTTTACGGTCGAGGTCGAGCGCTCGCTACGCGTGCTCGACGGTGCCATTTTGGTGCTTTGTGCCGTCGGCGGCGTGCAATCGCAGTCGATGACCGTCGATCGTCAGATGAAACGCTACCACGTACCCCGTTTGGCGTTCATCAATAAGATGGATCGCACCGGTGCCAATCCGTTTCGCGTCGTCGAAATGGTCCGCGAAAAACTGCATTGCGATGCGGTCCTCATGCAATTGCCCATCGGCAAGGAAGACAAGTTTCAGGGCGTGATCGACTTGATTACCCAAAAGGCTTATTACTTCGACGGCGAAAACGGCGAAAAAGTCCGCGAGGAAGAAATTCCCGCCGACCTGAAGGACGATGCCGTTAAGTACCGTGCCGCCATGCTCGAAAGCCTGGCCATGTACAGCGACGCGATGATGGAACTGATGCTCTCGGAAGAGCCGGTACCCGAGGAGCTGATTCATAGCGTCATCAAACAGGCCTCGCAGACGCAAGATCTGACGCCGGTCTACATGGGTTCGGCTTATAAAAACAAGGGTGTACAAAAGCTGCTCGACGCCGTGGTGCGCTATCTGCCCTCGCCGCTCGAACGGCAGATCGTAGCCAAGGCCCACAATAACCCTGACGAAAAATTTCCGCTGTCCCCGGACCCGAATAAGCCGCTCGTGGCGATGGCATTCAAAGTCGTCGACGACCCGCACGGCCAGCTCACATTCACCCGGATCTATCAGGGCACGATCACCAAGGGCGAAACCTATTACAACCAGCGTACCGGTCAAAAGCAGCGGTTCAGCCGGTTGGTCAAAATGCACGCCGACAAGCGTGCCGAAATCGACTCGGCCGAAGCCGGTGACATCGTGGCCATCATGGGCGTCGATGCCGCGAGCGGCGACACGTATTCCAGCGAGCATAAGTATTGCACGCTGGAGAACATGTTCATCCCCGAGCCGGTCATTAAAATGGCGATCAGCCCGATCAATCGCGACGGTGCCGACAAGCTGAGCAAGGCCCTGCAACGATTCAGTCGTGAAGACCCCACATTTCGCTTGGCCACGGACGAAGAAACGTCCGAGACCGTGATCGCCGGAATGGGCGAGTTGCATCTCGAAATTTACGTCGAGCGCATTCGCCGCGAATACAAAGTCGAGGTCGAAGTCGGCGCTCCCAAGGTCAGCTACCGTGAAGCACCGACGGCCACGGCCGAATACAACTACAAGCATCGCAAGCAAACCGGCGGTTCGGGCCAGTATGCCCATATCGTCGGCAAGTTCGAAGTGCTGCCCGAAAGCACCGAGGAAGATCCGAACGACGGTATTTACGAGTACGTGAACAACGTCGTGCAAGGACGTATTCCAAAAGAGTACATTCCGTCGATCGACAAGGGCTTTAAGAACTCGTTGTCCAAGGGGCCGATCGCCGGTTTTCCGATCGTCGGCGTGCGTTGCATCGTGGAAGACGGTTCGTATCACGATGTCGATAGTTCGGACATGGCGTTTCAGATCTGCGCGCAAGGCTGCTTCCGCGAGACGTTCATGAACGCCAAGCCGGTGCTGCTCGAGCCGATCATGAAACTCGAAGTCGAGGTGCCGACCGCGTATCAGGGTACCGTGGCCGGCGAATTGACCAGCCGCCGCGGCATGATCCTTTCGACCGAGATGCAAGGTGCCACGGCCGTGATCGAAGGCGAAGTTCCGCTCTCGGAGACGTTTGGTTACTCGACCGATTTGCGCAGCATGACGCAAGGCCAGGGCACCTTTACGATGGAATTCAGCAAGTACGCACGTGTGCCGAAAAGCATTCAGGAAGAGATCGTCGCCGATAAGAAAAAGCAACAGCTTGTCGGTGCGAAGTAATGGAAGTAATGTAGTCACCTCGCTCCGCGAGGCGAATGCTGTGCGCGCTGTAAGGCCGTGAGCAGTGGTAGCGTTCTTATTAGAGGCGAGGCGTTGATTGTAGGAGGCGACGCGTTCGCCGATCGTGCGAGTGACATCGAATCTTAACGACAACTAATCCAAAGCGGGGATGGCAACATCCCCGCTTTTATTGCGCGCCAATTTGGATATGTCATGGCTAAAACGACCAATCCGTACGAATCTCCTCGCCAATCATTTCCGAAGCTGCAGTCTGAGAATAACGGGACGATGTTCTCATGGAAGTTATTTAAAGCAGTACTGGTGGCTGGTTTGCTTTAG
>JAYTAU010000252.1:0-10989 GCA_043737375.1 Planctomycetia bacterium | reverse complement strand
TTTGGACCGAAAACGAACAACGCGCACTAGCGCTGTTTGATCTGCCCGAGGTCGCGCGGGCCGACGTCGCAGGACCGTTGTTGGAGTTGCTCTGTTGGGGCGAGCACGACGTGCGTGCCTTTCCCTGGTACGAGTCGCCTCCCGAAGCGGCGATCGATCGTGCATTGACATTGCTACGCCGACTAGGTGCCATCGACCCAAATGGCGTTACTTCGTTGGGCCGCGACATGGTTCGGCTGCCGGTACACCCGCGCGTCGCTCGCTTGTTGATTGAAGGTGAATCTCGCGGCGTCGGTCGAGAAGCCGCGTTGCTGGCGGCGTTGTTGTCGGAACGCAACCCGTTCACGCGCAAACCCGGCGCTCAACGGCATACGGCCAGCCATCGTTCCGACTCTGATTCGCTCGATCGGCTATATGCGATCGAATCGTTTGCCAATCGCCAAGGAGTCAGCGATTTGGGGCAAATGGATACTTCAGCGGCGCGATTCATATTGCGCGCGGCGGAGCAGTTCGAGCGACTTCTGCGCGATAACGCTAATCATGCTAACGCAACCGGCTTTAACGCAACCGACACCAACGAAATTAGCACAGACGAAATTAGCACAGATGAGGCCGTGTTGCGTTGTCTGCTAGCTGCTTTTCCCGACCGCGTGGCACGACGCCGCGAGCCGGGCAGCCGCCGCGCATTGATGGTCGGCGGCCGTGGTGTGCGACTGGCCGACGAAAGCGCCGTCGAACAGGCCGAATTATTCGTATGCGTCGAAATCGCCGAAACCGGTCGCAATGAGGCGCTGGTCCGGCAAGCGTCAAAAGTCGAGCGTGCTTGGCTTGATAGGCAACATTTACGGATGAGTGTTGATGTCGAATACGATGAGCAGCGCGAACGAGTGATCGCTTGGCGACGAACTCGATTTGAGGATCTGATCATCGACGAGTCAATAACCAATCTGCCGGCTAACTATGATGCTGCGCCGCTATTAGCCGCCGAAGCGGCAACGCGTTGGCAGCATGGTTGGCCGCTGAATGACGATGCGCAGCAATATCTCGAACGCGTGCAATCGCTGTGCGAATGGTTGCCGGAACTGGACCTGCCGGATTTTGGAGAGGACCCGCTGTTAGCGCTGCTTCCGGAGCTTTGCATCGGCTGTACTTCGTTGGCCGATATTCGCAAAGCCCCCGTGTTGCATGCCATCAAACAACGTTTGTCGTATGATCAACAACGGGCCGTCGATCGCGAAGCGCCCGAGCGAATGTTGGTGCCCAGCGGCAGCCAAGTGGCGTTGAATTATGCGCGTGGGCAACCGCCGGTGTTGGCGGTCCGCATTCAAGAGTTGTTTGGTATGAAGGAAACTCCACGAATCGCGGCAGGGCGAGTCAGCGTGTTGTTGCATTTGCTTGGCCCCAATTATCGCCCCCAACAAATTACCAGTGATCTGGCCAGTTTCTGGAAAAACACGTACCCTGAAGTGCGGAAGGAATTGCGACGACGGTATCCCAAGCACTCCTGGCCGGACGATCCGTTAAGTGCCGTGGCCGAGAGCCGGCCGCAGCGAAAAAGGTAGGAGATGCGAACGATGGATAACAACGCTGCCGCTCGCCTAGAAGCCGATGACGAAGCCTGGGGGATGGCGCGCAAGTGCGAGCTGTGTAGCGGCGTGATTCCGGCAGAGCGGATCGAAATTTTTCCCGACACCCGGCTTTGCGTGGCCTGTCAGCAGCGCGACGAACGGGGCGAAATCGCCGGTGCCGCCGAATACTGCGCGCGCTGCGGCAGCATCATGACATTGCGACAATCGCGCGGGACGGGCATCACACGCTATGAAATGGTCTGTCCGGTTTGCGCACGTTGAATGCCATAATGGTAGCCAAGGTCGCCAGATCTTGGGCGTACTGCGAGAGAACTTCGACCACGATAACGTCACCCAAACTCTGGCAAGTTTGGCTACTCGGCAATTCGAATTCGGCACCGCACTACTGGTTCTGTATGTCGGCTAACAGGTGTTGCACCTTCTGCCCGATCAAGTCGCGAATCTTGCGAAACTCTTCTGGTTCCAGATGCTTGGGATCCGGGATTTGCCAGTCCACGCGGCGTTGGGCCGCGAGCGTGGGACAAGCGTCGCCGCAGCCCATCGTAACTGCGGCGGCAAATGTCACGTCGGGCAAGTCGGTCAGCGCTTTCGATCGATGCGTCGACAGGTCGTAGCCCAATTCGCGCATCGCTTCGATCGCTTTGGGATTGACCCGGCCTGAGGGGGCTGAGCCGGCGCTGTGCGCGATGAACTGCTGGCCGCCTTGCATGCGCGCGAAGGCTTCGGCAATTTGGCTGCGGTTCGAGTTTTCGACACACACAAAGACGACGTGGTTCATAAAACTTTCTCGGCTTCGTGGGGAGGGCAACAACAATCTTCGCGAATCGACGCTGCCGTCACTACGCCTAATAGTGCGCCGACGATCGGAGCTAGCAAATAAATCCATATGTGTTCAAGCTGTCCCGAAACCAGGGCTGGTCCCAACGAGCGGGCCGGGTTCATCGACGCTCCGCTGATCGGCCCTCCGAACAAGGCATCGACCGCGATCGTGCCGCCGACGGCAATCGCGGCGGTGATCCCTTTTTCTTTAGCACCCGTCGAGACATTCATCACGACAAACATCAGCAACCAGGTTAGCGCGACTTCGAGTACGAACGACTGCATCTCGGTACCGCGCGGGCTGGTTACTCCCCAGTGAATTAAATCCGGGAATAGGTATCGCAACAGGAGGCTGGCCAAAATCGCACCAGCGCATTGGGCCAGCACATAGGGCAGGATATGAACAACTGGAAAGCGTCTGGCGACTGAGAACGCAATAGTGACGGCGGGGTTGATATGTGCGCCGGACAAATCACCGATTGAATAGATCATCACCATCACGATTAAGCCAAACACCAAGGCCACGCCGACATGCGGAGGTTCATGCGTCGTCTGGCTGACGCAGATGGCACCGCAACCGGCAAATACCAAAAAAAACGTGCCAACGGCTTCAGCCAAGTAACGCCGCAACATGAGCTGACCTTAGTAGATAAAGTTCGAATATCGGCCCCACTAGCGATACTGATCGATAAACTGAAAGCTGCCCCGTTGCTTGATCGCCTTTAATCCGGCGCGTTCGAACTGAATCACGCAGTCGTTCTTGACCGCTTGAATGGTGACGCCGTCGAGCGTCTTCAGATCCACCGCTTGACCGTTGGTCGGCCGCATCGACACACCTTCCCAATGCCTGGTGTCGCGAATCGTGAACGTGACGCGGTCGAGCGCCGCTTTACCGAGCGTCATCTCGCAGGTAAAAATCCCACGCGGATTGTCGAACACCACTTCGGCCTGTTTACCGTCTTTCGAGATCGTTTGGCTGACGATCTGACAGGCGCGGTCGGCCTTGGTCGTTTTGCGAACCAACTCGACTGCCGGCGGCTCGGTCGGCTTATCGGCCAGCACCGCGCTATTCAGAGCGAATGCAATCGTTATCCAGAGATCGATCATTGGATCCGCCGTTAAAAAAATTATCGCGCAAAGGCGCGAAGTCGCCAAGGAAGAAGAATAAATCAAGTAAGCTAAACGGCTAACGAATCGAACGCGATTATACCGCATTGCGACTTCTGTTCCGAAGTTCCGATACCCGACTCCTCACCGGCCCCCTCCTTTTACCCGTAGCCCAATTCGTCCAACTCATCTTCCGTCATACCAAAATGATGGCCGATTTCGTGCAAGATCGTGATGCGAATTTGCCGTCGCAACTCCAAGGTCGTAACTTTTCCCCGCGCATCGCGGGCCGAAGCGATCACTCCTTCACGAAAAATCATGATCCCATCGGGATGTGCTCGCGCGTGGCGATCTTCGGGTTGGCTCAGCGGCACTCCGTCATATAATCCGCAAAGTTCATCGCGCTGGGCGACTTCCATTTCCCGCATCAGTTCGTCCGATGGATAATCCTCGACGATCAGCGGCACTTCCTCCAAAATCTGATGAGCCGTTGCGGGCAGGTTGCTCAGCACATGTTCCAAGTGCTGATCGAATTGCTCGCGAGTACGAAGATTCATATTTATGACCGTGGAGCAAATAATCGCATTCCGGCAGCGAATCCGTGGTGCGAATCACGACTAAACCCATTCGCGCGACAGTGTGCTTGAATTCACCGAAAAAACTGCGACAATCGGCGGTATGCTGCTTCCTCAATTTTCATTGCGATTGATACTGTTGCTCACGGCCGTGCTGGCCGTGGTGGCGTGGTTCGGCACGCAAGCCGTTCAGGGTAGCCATTGGGCCGTGGGTGTGTCGATGGGCTTCGTATCGACGGTCATTGCAATCGGGGTCTTCGCCGCCATGTTTTTCGTGATCTGGCTGGTTTCGAATGTGATCTCGAACCGAGCGCCTACGCTCAAATCATTAAGTAACGACAACGCAACATCGCGCTCGCCACGACCGATCCACGCAGAAACGATTCTCGCCGAAATTGTGCCTACCCGCGAACCGCATCAGCGAGAAGCCTAAATGACCCACGAAATACTGCAGGCGATGCATCGTTGCGGTGATCGGGTATGGCATCGCGGCGGCGGTCGATCCCGCGTGAAAAACGTGATAGCAACGCTCCTTTCAACTGCCGTTGGCGTAGCGCTGATGATCGTTTGCATCGCTCCGGCGAGGGCCGAGGGGATTCGCATCACATTGCCCGCGCAGCTAGTGGCAACGGGGCCTGGCGGCGTAGTCCCTGGCGGCATGGCTACACCCGGCACGATCACGCAAAACGGGCAAGTCATGGTCGGGCCAATGCCGAGCATGGGTTCTACCACGACAGGCACCGGCGGGACGTTGCCTCCGGCAACCACACCCCCCGGTAATCGGTCGGGATTGTTATTGACGCTCGACACGACTTGGATCGACGTGCAAGGTTATCGCCCGGTGCGCATCTCCATTCAGGCGGTCAATCCGACCACGGCCGATCGCACGTTGCGTGTCAGTTTGCAGCCTGGACAAGATTACCGCGGAGGGACATTGGCCGTCGCACGCGACATCGAATTGCCGGCCGGTTTTACCAAGATCGATTGCACATTGTCGGTGCCGCAGTTCGAAGAATGGAATTCGTTCGACTTCGATACATTCGAGAACGGCAGTCAAATAGCCGAACTGTCGCTTGCCGATTTCAACAACTCGCCGAGTGGAAACCGCGGGCAATCGAATGCACCTAAAGTTCTGTTTCTCGGTAAGCATAATGAGAGTTTGGTTTTCAACGGAATGAACAACGGATTGTCGGGCAATTCGCTGTACGTCGGGTTGGACGAGAATCAGAATAATGTCACAACGACAATCGGCAACGGGCGAACGACGCGTATTTATAGTTATGCCCTTCGCAAGTCGATCGCCGCGGACGAACTGCCGACGCGCTGGATCGACTACCAAGGGCTGGACCTGGTGATTGGATCGCTCGCGGAAGTGCAGTCGTTGAGCACGAAACATCCCCGGCAATGGCAAGCCCTGCGCCTTTGGGTGGCAAGCGGAGGGAACCTCTGCATCTATGGTTTTGGACCCAAGCCGACACCGTGGCTGAAATTGCCCGATTTGGAAAAGTTGATCGACTGGCCGCAGCTATCCGAAGCCTCGGCGAGCGGCCCTCAGCCCGATCTGGCGGCGCGCGATTGGACCGTACCCGAATACGACCAACACGACGCCGATGCTCATCTGCGTTCGCTGAATACCAACTCGCTGAGCATCGATTCCATGCAAAACGAGATGAGCACTGCGACAACCCAGCCGCAATCTCGCGCTTCGCAGCGCGCCAAAGTGCCGACGCTGGTCAGTCGCGAACTCGGACATGGAATGATCGTGGCGGCTTGGCCTGAAGATGCCTTGGATTCGGGGACTTTTCAATGGCTGTACGTTTTTATGCACATGAAGCACGATCGGATGCATTGGTCCGTGCGAAACGGGCTATCGCTCCAGCAACCGAATAATCACTTCTGGCATTTTTTGATTCCCGATGTAGGATCCGCTCCGGTCACCACGTTTCAATTGTTGATTACGTTGTTTGTGATTGTAATCGGACCGGTAAATTATCTAGTGCTCAAGCGCTGGCGGCGCTTGAATTTATTGTTGATTTCGATTCCGGTCAGTGCGGCTGTGGTGACCGGAATGTTATTGTTGTATGCAATCGTGGCCGATGGATTTGATGTACAGGTTCGTTCGCGCAGCGTGACTTGGCTCGACCAACGCCACGGCGAAGCAGCGACGCTCGGACGCACCACGTATTACGCAGGGCTGGCTCCGACCGATGGAATGCGTTTCGCCGGCGATGCGGCCCCGCTGCCGCTCGAAGCAATTCCCACGACAAGAGGCACAGATACCGAAAAACCCCGGACGATCGACTGGGAACCCGCGGCACCGACGGATGAAATCGGCACGCAACACTTTGCATCGGGTTGGCTGAAATCTCGCGAGCAATCGCAAATGGTCACGACTCGCGTCCGCAAGTCGAAGTTGGGCATCGATTTCTCGCAATTGCCGGCCGGAACCATGCAAGCGACCAATCGATTGGGCGTTCCGATCACGTTACTGCTGATGAGTGATGTCGTAGGCAAACTGCACTGGGCCGAGCAAATTGGCGACACGTCGGACACGTTTGAACTTAGTCCAATGGATGCGGATGCTGCTGACGGCGAACTAAATCGATTTCGACAAAGCTTGGCGATGCTGAATCCCGACGGCGTCGCGCAAGCCCCGAACTATTCTCGCGGGATCTTCAATATTCGCCGCAGTCGATATCATTACGGATATAAGAACCTCATGCTGAGCGGATCGTTGGCGAGCGGCAATCGACTGGAGCAACAGCTAGACCGGGCACTTGATTTTGCGAGATCGAACAATCGGTTACCCAATCGCTATTTGGCAATCATCGAGTATTCTCCGGAGTTGGATATCGGCTTAACCGATGTTCGCGAAAGGGCCGGTTTTCATGTAATTCTTGGCGAGTGGTGAGCGGAGGAAGGGAACAGAAATCAGGGGTCGGGGATCAGGAGTCGGGGGGTAGGGATCAGGAAAAGCAAAAGTGAGGATCCGGGAGTGCAGGAACTAGTTTTTAGTCGATGCTGTCGCCGCGCTATCCTACACTTATCGATCTAAAACGTTTTAACAAAACACATCCTAACCCGAAGCGTCAGCGAGGAAATCCTGCCACACTGGATCGCGCCTCGCTGACGCTTCGGATTGGGATCGGCGCAAATAGCTTGGTTTCAAAACATTGTCGTTCGTCATTCGTAATTGCATCGCATGGTCGCATCAACACATCCAATGATCGAGCTGCGCGGGCTGTTCCGTTACTTCGGACAGACGCGCGCGGTGAACAACATTTCGTTCGAGGTCCGTCGGGGGCAAGTGTTCGGTTACATCGGTCCCAACGGTGCCGGCAAAACCACGAGTATGCGTATTCTGGCCACGCTCGATATGCCTAGTGTCGGCGATGCGTATGTCGATGGATTTTCGGTCATCGAGGATCCCGATCGCGTGCGTCGTCGACTGGGCTTCATGCCCGATTATTTCGGCATCTATCCGAATGTCAACGTCGAAGAATACTTGGATTTTTTTGCGCGCGCGTATGGTCTGCGTGGTACGGAACGAACCCGCGCGTTGAGTTACGTGATGAGTTTTACGCAACTCGACGGTTTGGCGCAAAAGCCGATCAGCGGTTTATCGAAAGGAATGAAACAGCGGCTCTGCCTGGGACGGACCATGATCCATGACCCGGCGGTGTTGATTTTAGACGAGCCCGCGGCCGGGCTCGACCCGCGGGCGCGCATTCAACTGCGCGAGATGATTCGGCGTTTGGCGGCCGACGGCAAAACGATCTTGATCAGTTCCCATATTTTGTCGGAGCTGGCCGAGATGTGCGACGTGGTGGGAATTATCGAACAAGGTCAAATGCTGGCAGTCGGTAGTGTCTCCGACATTCAAACGGGTCGTCAACAGGGCGCGCAGTTACAAAGTTTTGTTCGTGTGCGAGTGCTTGGCGGAGCGCAGTCGCTGGCGGCCTGGCTGGCGCAGCGCAGCGACATTCGCGAGTTGTCGATCGACGGTGAGCTGGCTACATTCTCGCACGACGGCGGTGACGAGAGTCAGGCCGATCTGCTGCGCGAGACCGTAGTCGCCGGCTTTCGAGTGGCTGCCTTCGGGTCGCATACCAAGACATTGGAAGAAGTCTTCATGCAAGTTACCGAGGGGCTGGTTCAATGAGTACGTCCGAGGCTGCGTCCATCCCGGAAAACATCACCGCCACGGCAATTGCCAACGGAGGCAAAGGCCCCGTCGACAAACTACCCAGCCCGCCGTCGTGGATCCTACGCACCGACGGCCCGATCGAACGGATCGGGGAATGGCTTAATCCGATCGTCGTCAAGGAATGTCGCCAGGCGCTGAAGAGCCGACAATTCGTGATTACTTTCGCACTGGTGTTGGGCTGTAGTTGGCTCTGGTCGTTGGGCGGTGTTGCCATGCTGGGGCCCGAGGTATTTTACGGCTCGGAAGGGGCCGAAATGTTTTACGGATATTATTTGATATTGGCTTTTCCGCTGTTGGTCATTGTGCCCTATGGCGCGTTTCGCTCGCTGGCGGGCGAGCGCGAGGACCGCACCTTCGAACTGCTTTCGATAACCACCTTGCGGCCGCGACAGATCGTCAGCGGCAAATTAGCCAGCGCCGCGATTCAGATGCTGGTCTATCTGTCGGCGGTCTCGCCTTGCTTGGCATTCACCTATCTTTTGCGCGGCATCGATGTCGTGACGATCTGTTTTATCTTGACTTACCTGGTCGCCGGGTCGATGGCGTTTTCGGTGGGGGCGCTGTTATTGGCCACGATCTCGCGCGAACGGCATTGGCAAATCGTGTTGTCGGTGGCCCTGGTGCTGGGTTTGTTTTTCGGTTTCATGGGATCCTGTGGGCTGTCGATGGAGTTACTATCGTACTCGCAATTTACGATTTACGACCCCACGTTTTGGCAAGTCCACGGCGCGTTCGCAACGGCCTATTTAACATATTTTGTGATGATCTTTTTGGCTGCTGCGGCGCAGTTGACGTTTGCGAGCGATAATCGATCGACGGCCTTGCGAGTCTGCGCATTCGTGCAGCAAGCATTGTTCATCGGTTGGTTTGCGTTTTTTATCGGAAAAGAAATCAATAGCGGATTCTGGTTTTTTATTGTGGAAGGAGCGGCGTTATCGTTTGTCGTCATACTCTTGGTCAATTGGTATGCGCAGGGCATCCTGCTGACCGGCGAATCGTCGGAACTTTCTCCCCGCGTGCGGCGCAGTTTGCCGAAATCATTCCTGGGCCGCACCTGTTTGACGCTGTTCAACCCCGGTCCCGGCACCGGCTATCTGTTTGCGCTGGGTAATTTGACGGCCGGAGTGATCATTGCACTAGTCGCGAAAGAAATTATTGAGATCTATCAACCTTCTTCAAGCGTCATGCCGATTTGGGGGGGCCCGGGGATGACGGGACCGGGCCGCGCCTATCAGTTCAGTATTCTGACAGTCGCGTATTTGGCTTTTTACCTGGGCTTAGGGATAATCGTACTGCGGTGGTGTCGTCGATTGACGACCACCGGCACATTAACCGGCGTGCTGATCCATGCCCTGTTGATGTTAGTCGGAATCGGCGGGCCGCTGATCGTCGATTCGATGCTCGGTTGGCCATTCGGCGGTTACAACCTGTTGCATGTCAGCAATCCAATCTGGACGTTGATGCAATCCAGCACGCGACGACTCGATAACTTTACTGCGGCCATCGTGGTGGTTGCTGGTGCTGCGATGCTGCTGATCAACGCCCGGCAGATCATTGCCGAGGTGCGAAATGTTCGCATTGCCCGACCCGTGCGGGTCAGCGAAGAAGATGCTCTGTTGATTGAAGCGACTGCTCAGAAGCCTGCCCCCACATCGCCGTGGGACGAAGGGGCTTAGCCGAAGGATGTAGGAGTTAAGATGCAAAAAATGGCGGAATGAGCGTTGGGCAGCAAGTGAAGTCTGCCTGATTGAACTGAGGCACGCATCAAAAATGGCCATTCGACATCAACGTCGAAAACTACCAAGTGGATCGCTTTCATGATGAATCGTTTTGTCATTTCGAGTCTATGCGCGATCTCGCTAGTATGTTTTGCGCTAACTGTAGTCAACGCCGCTCCACTCGCCCCTTCGAAAGATGCTCCGAAAAAAGATGCGCCGGCTAAGAATCGAACTGATTTGAAACTGCCTGGCAATTCCGAGACTTTTTCAAGCAAAACGATTATCGCACCTGAACATGCGGCCGAATATCTAGGCAAGCAGGTGGTCGTTGAGATGACCGTCGCGTTGAGCAACAATCGCGATGACAAGTCCCCCTGTTTCTTGAACAGCAAAAAAGATCGCCGCGACGAAAAGAACTTTACCGCGATCATCTTTCCCGACGGCCTGAAGAAATTCAAAGACGCCAAAATCGACGATCCGGCGATTCATTTTTTCAATAAGAAGGTGCGCGTGACGGGTACGATCGAACTTTACAAAGAAAAGCCGCAGATCAAAATCACCGATCCCAAACAGATCGAGATTGTCGAGGAATCGGCAAAATAGTCGTAAAACGGGATTCATTTCGTTTGACTGCTTCGACGATGCGATTAAAACGGAATGAATTCCGTCCTACGAGCTGGCACCCGACCAAGCCTCAAGCTATCTCGTCGGCGAAACGTGCTGCTTCATCCTTTAGAATTCCTAGTACGATTTTTCGCATCTTCGGTTCGGCCGCCGCGGCGGCCGCAATCACATCTTCATGTTTGGCTGGAGCCAGCATGTCGGGCAGACAAAGGTTCGTCACCGCCGAAAGCGCCAGCACGCGCAAACCGCAGTGTGCCGCGACTATTGCCTCGGGCACCGTCGACATGCCGACCACGTCGCCGCCGATCTTGCGCAAGAAACGATACTCGGCTCGCGTCTCGTAGTTCGGC
>JAYTAU010000251.1:0-4506 GCA_043737375.1 Planctomycetia bacterium | reverse complement strand
TTCGATGAAGTTGGCGATGAACGCAAATGTTCCGATCACAATGCAAGCAATGATCCACAGTCGGCCCACGATTGTGAAGTTCCGCAGCGGATTACTTTCGTCCATGAGATGTTCGATTTCCCCAATGTCGCCTAGCCCGGCGGAAGATATTGCGGCGGATTGTACGGCTGCGGGGCGTTTTGCGGCTGCGGCAAATTGAACGGCGGTTGCGCGTTAAACGGGGCAGTATTCTGAGCGGGCGGCGGACTGAAGATCATACCCCCCGGCCCCTGACCCCCGACCCCTTGTCCCGCGCCCGGCACGATCACGTTCGCGTCAACCGGCAACACTTGCTCCGACCGATTACTTCTCCGCAGTTGCTCACCGCGACTTAACAGTTGGTCGGTGCTCACCGCTTGTTGCGGCACCAATTGATAATTGACGACGCGCTCGTCGCGAATCTCGCCGGGGATCACGTTCTCCGTTACGAAGTCCAACGGAAAGTATTGATACCAGGGCGCAGGTACCGGCTGATTGACCACCAGCGTCTCGTAACCGTCTTTGACGAGCCGCAGCTTGCGCGTCCCGTAATATATAAAATCGGTCGCGACCGGCGTCGTGCCGATCTCTTCGTCGCCGACATACACCCGAGCCCCCGGCGGATCGCTGCGAATGGTCAGCCGCCGTTGCACGCAACCGGTCAAGGCCGACACCAGCGCAAACATTGCAATCCAGCCGACCGCGCGAGTACTCGACCGACGCGCGCTATTCTCGCGGGCCGATGAGCGACGATGATCGTTGAACCGATTTCTCAAAGCGAACCGCTCGGTTTGCAGGAGTGGGAGACGACGAGGCGACGGGATGCGATCGCCCGAATGGGCGTTTAATGAAATACAGGTCGCACGGTCGGATCGACTATTCGCGCGAATGATAATCGCTCATCGCAATCGCGGCCAGATCGGTTTTAAGACAGTCGCGTGGCGACATTCTTGTAGGAGCGGCTTCCTAGCCGCGAACGACCTGCTGTTGGCGGTCGCCGATAGGAATCGGCTCCTACATGGTGGCAATTGGGCCATCTAGTCCCCCGAACAATCGGCGCGACCGGCATATTGGTCAAGCCGAACGGCGTGCCAATCTGGAAGCCTGTTTTTCAATTCCGGTTGCCGTGTGGTACCGTTATAGGAATAGCCGAATTCAATCCATAGCCGGTCTATTCTCCTTTGCCCATAACAGGTTAGAATTTTACGAACGCTGTGCGATCGCGTCGGTGCGCTGAAACTTTGCGCCGCGTGCTAGCAAGGGGCCTTTTCCGCCATAGGCCGATAATGGAATCGAAAGTCAACTGGAGTAGCTATCTCGACCACGCCGTCCTGACCGACGTGGGCATGCGCCGTGCCAACAATCAAGACTCCAGTTCCGTCCTGCTAGCAACCGACGTCGAGACCTGGCAACGTCGCGGTCACTTGTTCGTCGTCTGCGACGGCATGGGCGCGCATGCAGCCGGCGAATTGGCCAGCAAACTGGCGGCCGAAGGGATTCCTTTCACGTACCACAAACTTGTCGATGTTCCCGCGCCTGATGCTTTGCGCAAAAGTGTTCGCGAGGCCAACACCCAAATCTATCGCCGTGGTCAGGCCAATGCCGAGTTTCACGGTATGGGCACCACGACCAGCGCGCTGGTGCTGCTTCCGCAAGGCGCACTGGCCGCCCACGTCGGCGATAGCCGCGTGTATCGGCTGCGCGGCAGCACTCTCGAGCAGTTGACGTTCGACCATAGCCTGGTCTGGGAGATGTCGGCCGCGGGTCAATTGCCGAAGGACGATCTGCCCAGCTTCGTCCCCAAAAACATCATTACGCGCTCGCTCGGTCCGCACCCCGAAGTCAATGTCGATCTCGAAGGGCCGTTTCCGCTGGAAGTCGGCGATACGTTTTTACTCTGTAGCGACGGGCTGACCGGACAACTCAAGGACGAAGAGATCGGCGCGATCTTGGGTTGCTTGCCGCCGTCGGAAGCGGCCCGCGTGCTGATCGATTTGGCGAATTTACGCGGCGGGCCGGACAACATCACCGTGATCATTGCCAAGATTACCAGCCCGGCAATGACTGCCGCCTCGGGGCAGGCGATCGAGCCGCTGGCCGTGACCGAAGATCTCAGCGATGCGCGGTCGCGAAACAACATGCAGTACGTAATGTGGGGTTTTGCCGCGCTCTGCTTGATCGCCGGCATTGTGCTGTTCAGTCGTAATTTTGCCGTCCCTGCGCTAATCAGTATCGTGGCTGCCGTGGTGATGACGGCTATCGGCCTAGTGCAAAAATTCACGCCCGTCGGACCCGAGTTGAAGTATCTCACTCCCGGTGCCAAGCTGGGTCGTGGTCCGCATACAAAGAGCGAATGTCAGCCCAGCGATGCGCTGGTCTCGAACCTAGGCAAGCTGGTACAGCAGCTCCGCGATGCGGCCACCGAAGGGGATTGGTCGATCGATTGGAGCAAATTCAACACCTACAGCCGACAGGGTGCCACCGCGGCCGAGAAGCATGAGTATCCGCAAGCGGTTCGCGACTATTCACGTGCGCTGCGCGCCATGATGAACGAACTGCGCAACCAGCGTGCCAAAAAGAAAGCCGACGACGAAGATACGGAGAGTGTGCTGGGGCGTTAATTCATTGTCTTTTCCTCGTTCCCACGCTCCGCGTGGTAACGCCTGCTTTGGACGCTCCGCGTCCCACACCCACCACGCTCCGCGTCACTCGTTCCCACGCTCTGCGTGGTAACGTCTGCCTTTGGACGCTCCGCGTCCCAAACCCACCACGCTCCGCGTCCTACTCAAATCGCAAAAACGGCCGGAAGAAAATTCCGGCCGATTGAGTTGGCTGTAATTTGACGCACCCGTTTTTTTGCAGTTTCTCACCGGCAAAGCCAGTGGCACACAGTATCGCCACTTAGCCATTAAAACGTGTCGAGAATAAAGTGGTGGCCGCTGTGGTACTTGCCGCCGCCCGCAGGGCCCTTGTGGCGATGGTCCAAGTACTTGTCGTACGTGGCCCCTTCGGGATACATGTTGTGCCATTGCTTGTTGTAAACCGGCACCCGCATTTCCGGAGGATAACGGTAGTACAAACTGTCGGCACTGCGATAGTACTCATCGCCCCAAAAGTTCTGCGGATACCACACGTACGGATAGTGGTAAAAGCGTTCCCAATCTTGGCTGCTGTAGGTGCCGGCCCATTGTCGGCCGAATGCCTGATTGCCGGCGGTCGGATAACCGGTCGACGGAAACTGGGCGGGCAAGGGCGTATTGGCGGCTGCCACCGGATAGGCTCCGACCGGCGGGCCGGCTTGAACCGCGGAATCGAACCCGAAGCCGGACATCGTCACGGCGCAGGCCAGCACCAGCATCTTCTGGCGAATCATGTAGCGTCTCCCCTAAAGAGCACGGGCCGAGATGGCGTTCGACGCGAGCGCGTGCGAACAGCCAAAAGCCCTGGGTCGTTTCGCGTGCAAACCGCACGGCGCGCTGCTAGCAGATTGCGGGATCTGAAAGCAGCGCGCTTCCGTCCGGTACAAAGTGCATCGGCAGCCGGAGCTACCCGCATTGAGGGAATATTCGGCAGGACCGGCATAAGCGGAGCTACAGAGCCTCGGCGTCCCCGCCGAGGGAATCGTGTTGCGTCGAATCGAAAGCGTGAAAGCGTGAAAGCTTGAGATGAGACGAGTTCGAGTCCAGCCCACTGCCCCCAGTCCCAGTGGCTTGAAGCAGTCAATAATTACGATCTTGATCAGGCTACCCCAACGGGGTTTCATCTTATAGCCCAGGGTCGCGAAGCGCACCCTGGGTAAAGCGGGCCGCATAATAGTTACCCCAACGGGGTTAAATCACGTTCAGAACCAGCGAAATGCCCGGAACGCATTGTCGATGTAACCCCTCCGGGGTAACTTAAGCTGTCGAACCCGCCACCCTGGGTGCGCTGCGCGACCCAGGGCTATGATATCTAACCGCTTCGCGGTAAAGCACAGAGCCAGACTCGCATCTGCTTTCAACAATGTCGCCATTATCGGCCAGCTTGGCTGCTTCGCGGTAAGCACATCGCCAGACAAGCATTCAGTACTGAAAACGGTGAAAGCATTACACTCCAGTCCCAAGCCTCACACCCCCAGCCTCATCCATCGCAGCTCATCCCTCGCAGCTCACACCGGCAATTTGCCTTCGGCCAGCTCGCGTTCCCATTCGTCCATCAACGGCCAATCCGTCGCGCAGGTGCCCCAGTCGGCCATATGTAAGTACGATTCGAGTCGGGCGATCGTCTTGTCCAACAGCGCGTCGTTCTTACGGAAGATCGGACCGTGACTGGGCAACAGCCACTCGACATCGCTCGAGCGAATCCGTCGCAACGACTTGAGAAACGCCGGGATATCGCTGCCATGATGTGCGTCGATCGCTCCCACGCAGCCATCGCGATAGATGTTGTCGCCGCTCAATAACAGGTTGCCCAAGCGGAACGACAATTGACTATCGGTGTGCCCGGGCG
>JAYTAU010000250.1:0-4509 GCA_043737375.1 Planctomycetia bacterium | reverse complement strand
CGACGATCACAGCCGAGTTTTGCTCACCGGCGATGAAACGCCCGAAGGCTTCACCGTCGACGAACTCTGTTCGCATTTGATCTCGTTTCGCTTGGAAAATGGATTGCCGATTTGGCAATATCGGTGGGGCGAAACTCTGCTGGAGAAAAGGCTTTGGTTTGTTCATCAAAGCAACATTTTGCATGTCCGCTACACACGGATCGAAGGCGCTTCGCGTATTCGGCTCAGGGTGCGGCCTTCGTTGAATTTTCGACCGCATGAAACGGCCGTGTCGAGCCCGTTGGAGCGCCCTTATCCGTTGACAATCGTGGGAAACCGGGTCGAAGTTGGTGCAGCCGGAATTCCGCCTTTGCGACTGCGTATTGATGGACCGCAGGCACTGTTTTCGTTGGACGGAGGCAGTTTTCGCGAGCAGTTTCATCGTATTGAAGCCAATCGAGGATACGATGCCGTGGGCACGGTCTGGTCGCCAGGCTTTTATCAAACCGAGTTGGAAATCGGTAGTTCGACCGACCTCGTGGCAGCAACCGACAGTTGGGACGCGGTGTTGGCAATCTCGGCCGATGACAGTCTGCAAGCCGAATTGCTGCGGCGTGAGCGGCTGTTGCAGGCCACGGCAAAACTTCACTCAGACAATTCTAAGGTCGTCCAACGCGACGGCGACCATTGCACATCGGACGACGATCGCGAAAACGACGATCTCGTCAAACATCTCACGTTGGCCGCCGATCAGTTTGTCGTGGCACCGACAACCCGCACGACCGATGTCGCCCTCGCACATGCCGCGGGCGACGAGGCCCGCACCATCATTGCCGGGTATCACTGGTTTACCGACTGGGGGCGCGACACGATGATCAGCCTGGAGGGGCTGACCTTGGTGACGGGCCGACATTCCGAAGCACGATCGATCTTACAAACATTTGCCCGCCATGTGCGCGACGGACTTATCCCCAATCTATTTCCCGAGGGAGAACGCGACGGGCTGTATCATACTGCCGATGCCTCGCTTTGGTATTTTCACGCGGTATCGCGGTATGTGCATTGGACGAACGATCGACAAACACTGCGGGCACTGTTGCCCGTGCTGCTCGAAATCGTGACTCAACATCGTGCGGGTACCAAGTTCGGAATTCATGTCGACCCGATCGACGGCCTGTTGCGACAGGGCGCAGCGGGCTACCAATTGACTTGGATGGATGCCAAGGTCGGCGATTGGGTCGTCACGCCGCGCCGCGGCAAAGCGGTCGAAATCAACGCGCTCTGGTTCAATGCGCTGCGGCTGCTGCAGTCGTGGTTGGCCGAAGAGGGCGAGTCGCACACCGCCAACGAGCTGCGAGCCTATGCCGATCAAGTACACGAGTCATTTAATCGCCGCTTCTGGTTTGACCAGGGGCGGTATTTGTACGATGTCGTTGACGGCGAAATGGGAGACGATGCCAGCTTCCGGCCGAATCAGCTATTCGCAATCGCATTACCCCACGCGGTGTTGCGACCCGAACATTGGCAAATCGTCGTGCAGCAATGCGTCGATCGGTTATTGACCCCGTTTGGGCTGCGTTCGCTCGCACCCGGACACGAAAACTACATACCGAATTACGAAGGCGATTTGCGTTCGCGCGATGCGGCCTATCACCAAGGAACAGTGTGGGGCTGGTTGATCGGCCCAATGATCGACGCTTGGATGCGCGTGAACCCCGACGACTTGGCAACTGCCCGGGCATTTCTGGAAGGCTTCATTGACCACTTGTCGGAAGCCTGTGTCGGTTCGATCAGCGAGATATTTGACGCCGAAGCGCCCTACACACCGCGCGGCTGCGTGGCCCAGGCGTGGAGTGTCGCCGAGGTGCTACGATGTTGGGTCAAGACTGCGCCGAGAATTGTGTGACGAGGATATCGTTTTATCAGGCAAATTCTCAACGTTCGCGTTTACCGCGTCACTTGGCTAAATGCCGGGGCATCGCTGGCGGGAAATGACTCCCACGAGGCTTCATCGATCGGGTTATTTACCACTGCCGGGTCGGGGGTTTCGACGGGCTTGCGATTGTAAGTTAATCGCGTCGTGGGACCAAAGCATTGACAAACACCTTGATACAAAAGGCAAGAGCCGGCCACGGCCATCAGACCGCCGATAAAACTATTTCGGCGAACTCCTCCGCTCAGCAGGAAGAAACCTCCGGCAAGTTGACTCCAACTTTCCAAACTACTGCAGCGTTGCACATTCGTGGTGTCGCAAGCAGGCTGCATTGAAATCGGTCGCTTCGCAGGATTGTTGTTCGTAGTCATGTTATCAGTTCACAAATGGCTAAGGGACTCGGTAATCACTGATTCGTTACATTACGAAAGAGCCAATCCTGTGCCAACAGCTTCGACCGTGACCAAAGTTTCTGCATGTAAGGAAATAGAATCAAAAAAACCCGGACAATTCATGGAATCTCCATGAATTGTCCGGGTCAAAACTACTTACACACACTAAGACGTATGTTAGCGATCGCGACCGCCACGACCTCCGCCGTCGCGGTTGTTGTTTCGACCGCCACGGTCACCATCGTTACCGGTCGCTGCACCGATTGCGGCACCGATACCGGCACCTTGCGAACCGCCGATCGCACCGCCGATGGTCGCACCAATGGCGGCACCTTGCCGTTGATCGCGATTCAGCTGATTTCCATAGCCGTAGTTACCGTAGCCATTGTTCAGGCCTCGGTAACCCGAGCTGTAACCGCCGTTGTAGCCGTTCCATGAGCGGTTGTAATAACCGTTGTTGTAGTTGTTTCCATAGTACGTTCCACTGCTATAACCGGGCGACGAATAATAGCCCGTGCTAGGCTGAACGTAGGTGTAAGTTGAAGCACTGTAAGGAACCCAAGTCGAGCCGCTCCAAATCACCCATGAGCTATTGGGCTGCCAGTACCACCACTGGTTATTGTGCCATTTGTAGCGCCAACGGTTGTTGTCGTTATTATTACTGACCACATCTCGTCGATCGTCTAACCGATCGGCACGGTTATCGAGTCGCTCGTCACGATTATCCAACCGTTCGTCGCGATCATTTAGTCGGTCGCGTCGCTCATCCAACCGATCATCACGTTGATTGAGTCGATCACCGCGATCGTTGAGACGTGTGTCGGCACCGCCGCGAATGTCGATTCCGGATACACCGGCACCGACATCCAAACCTGAATTTCCACGGGCACCACTAGTGCCGTCGAATCCGCCGCCTACCGAACGATCGCTGCGTCCTTGGACATTGGCACCCACATTGCCTTGTCCGCGACTGGATCCTAGACCTGCAGCGGCAGAACCACCAGCGTTGCCGCCGCGTACAGAACCATCGGCTGAACCCGACAGCGCGGCCGATCCTCGACTATCCCCGACACCCGTGCGGCCAGAACCCCCGGTAATGTTACCGTCGCCACTTGCACCGGCAGAAGCCGCTCCAGCAGAGCTGCCACCAGCCCCTCCGATTGTTCCGCTCGCGCCGCCCGCACCGCTCGCTGACGCACCGCCGCCGCTTGCCGATCCACCACCTCCTGCACTACTGCCTCCACCCCCACCTCCGCCACCCCGTGCATAAACGGTCGATGACATTGCCATCGCAATTGACGCGACTAATGCCAAGCATGAAATCTTCATTTCGAATCCTCCGTATGACTTTAGATCAATCATGCGATTCTCTCCGGGGAATCGCTCTTGAACGAAGATAAGCATGTTGCGTGCCCGATCTGCCGGATGATGCGACCGACTGACAAACTTCGTTAACAAATGGCAATCGAATACGCTAAAAACATGGTCGAGAACGCTGTTTGCAAGCTCATCCGGAAGAGTAGTGTGCATAGGCTTCGACCAACGTGAACGGGAATGATGCGCGCGTTTTATCGAAAGTAAGATCATCCTGTTGGTTATGGGAATACACGAGCGGTTTGTTGATAAGCAGTGTGTGGTCGGCATCACAAATGCTAGCTAAAATTCGCGGCAAGGTTTTGGGAGACCTTCGGGGAGACATAATTGCCATGTTTGAATTTTTGCGAAAACCGATTCAACACCACGCGCAAATTGGCGGTGTCGCTCGGTCGATAGATTTAGCGCATGCTTCGAGCTTACTCAGTCCCTGCCTGATTTGGACGGAGTTCGGCGCGACCCAGCTATGCGAAATCAAACGGCAACAAGCCGCTTGGCATCCCGCCGTGGTTATTGCATCGGCCAAACGCTAGGCAGTCTGGCACCTGCAGGCAATTTTGCGCACCACTTCTCTTTATGCGCAGACATATCCCGCCGTTCGCGTGAGAGCAATAAGCTTCTACATCGCCATCGGATTAATGGTAGAGTCGGGAGCGCAATGGCTACGAAATACGGCGATTGAACATGGCTTAAGTTCATAGGTGCCCGAGCAGTTCTCCACCGAATCCTTGGTTTCGTCGGCGGTATCGAACAGCAATTCCCAAGGTGCCTCTTCAGCTTCCGGCAGTTCGAACGGAATTGCCAACGCGTGATCCGCATTGAATAGAATTA
>JAYTAU010000249.1:0-11015 GCA_043737375.1 Planctomycetia bacterium | reverse complement strand
AGTTGTCAGTTGTCAGTTGTCAGTTGTCAGTTGTCAGTTGTCAGTTGTCAGTTGTCAGTTGTCAGTTGTCAGTTGTCAGTTGTCAGTTGTCAGCCGCTCTCGTGCCGAGTGCGGCTGACCACGACGAAACGCAGATTAGTTCTCTCTCATTTCACGCTCTCCGATTTCACGCATTTTGCATTTTTGACTCCACACTCCACACTCCGCACTCCGCACTCCGCACTTCTCCCTTGTCCGCCCTTTCGCTCATCCGCCGCTCGCTCGCCTATCATTGGCGCATCAACCTTGCGCTGGCGATGGGGGTCGCCGCAGCCACGGCCGTATTGACCGGGGCCTTGTTGGTCGGCGATTCGGTCCGCGGCAGTCTGCGCGGTATGACACTCGATCGGCTAGGCAACATCGACGCCGCGCTGGTCACACCGACTTTCTTTCTCGCGACGTTAGCCGACGATGTTGCCCATGCAAACGGCTTTCGCGATCACTTTAGTGCTGCCCTGCCGGCGATCATGCTGCAAGGCACCATCGATCGGCCGCCGCAGCGTAGAAAATTACCAAACGCCAACTTGTCCGACACACCGAACCTGCCCGCGCCGACTCGCCGGGCCAGCCGCGTTTCGATCCTGGGCATCGACGAACGTTTCTGGCAGCAAGGCAGCGGCGCGCCCGCGACGTTGCCCGGCTTGAATCAAGTGGTACTCAACGAGCCTCTGGCTGCCGAACTACAGGCCACGGTGGGCGATCGCGTGCTGTTGCGATTGCCGCAAGTCAACGATATTCCGGCCGATAGCCCATTGGGCCGCAAGACAGCCACCTCGCGCAGCCGCGGGCTCGAAGTCGTTGCCATTATTCCGGCCGAGGGCCTCGGTCAGTTCGGCATTCGTGCGTCTCAACAACAAACGTTCAACGCGTTCGTCAGCATCGAAACCTTGCAAGGTCTGCTCGAACAGGCGGGCAAAGTAAATGCGATTTTGATCGCCGGCAAAGCCAACGCCTCATCGAAGTCACCATCGAGCCAAGCATTGGCAGCGGGCGAGGCCGTGCTCAAAACTGCGTTGCAACCCACGCTGGCCGACTATGGCATCAAGCTGGACAAAAACAAAATCGACGACAGTGTGCTGAACTACTTCAATTTCTCCAGCGATCAGATGTTGTTACCCAGCGTCGCGGTCGACGCAATCAAGGCAGCTTTCAAAGACGAGCCGCAGCAGCCCGTGCTGGTCTATCTGGCTAATTACATTCTGGCCGGCGATCTGGATGCCGAAACTAAACTGCGTAAAGGCAAAATTCCTTACTCGACGGTCGCAGCGATCGATCTGACTTCGCAGCCGCCACTCGGACCCTTTCTTAGCACGACCGGCGATCCGTTAACCAAGATCGCCGACGACGAGATCCTGCTTAACCGTTGGGCGGCCGATGATCTGAAAGCGCAGGGCGTCGATCTGAAAACCGGCGATACAGTCGAGCTGACCTACTTCGAGCCCGAGAGTACGCACGGCCAAGTGCGCGAGAGTCGCGCGTTGTTCAAGCTGGCGGGTGTGGTCAAGCTCGCAGGTCCTGCGGCCGATCGCGCGCTGACGCCCGAACTGAAAGGCGTGACCGATCAAGAGTCGATCGCCAACTGGGATCCGCCGTTTCCGTACGAAGCCAATCGCGTTCGCAGCATCAAGCCGAACGACCAGGACGAACAGTATTGGGACGATTACAAAGCCACGCCCAAAGCGTTCATCTCGCTGGCCGCAGGGCGCAAACTCTGGGGCAGTCGCTTCGGCAATACAACCAGCATGCGCATTGCCGCGCGCGACGGGATGACCATCGAGCAAGTCGCCGCGCGGGTCAATGCGGCGATCGACCCCGCGAAGCTGGGCTTCGAATTTCTACCGATCAAACGCCTGGGGCTTGAGGCGTCGAGCGGCACGACACCGTTCGACTTGCTGTTCTTGGGATTCAGTTTTTTCATCATCGCGTCGGCCGTCATGCTGATCGCGCTGTTGTTCAAACTGAATATCGACCAGCGCGCCGGCGAGATCGGCATTCTGCTGGCCACCGGCATCTCGACCCAACAAACCCGGCGACTGCTGATCGTCGAAGGGCTGCTCGTGGCGTCGCTGGGTGCGGTCCTCGGCGTGTTGGCCGGCGTGGGTTACGCCTGGCTGATGCTCGCCGGATTGCGCACTTGGTGGCTGGCGGCCATCGTCACGCCATTTTTACAACTGCACGTCACACCGCGCAGTCTGGCGATCGGATTGTTCAGCGGCGTGATCATCACCGTGCTGACCATTGCCGTCACGTTGCGACAACTGCGAAAGACTTCGATCCGTCGGTTACTTTCGGGCCAAGCCGGCGAGACGCGGTTCAAGGGGCGATCGTTTCGCTGGGCTCGATACGCGGCGATCGGCATGATCGTCGTCGCTGCGGCGTTGGTGGCGTATGCAACACGCCTGGGCGGAGAGGCGCAAGCGGGCGCGTTTTTTGGGGCGGGCTTTTTATTGCTCGGCGGAATGCTGGCGTGGATTTGGGACGCGCTGCGCACACAGCGGCGCGGGGCGACCATTGTCAGCGGCAATGGCGCGCTGGCCCGCTTGGCGGTTCGCAACGGCGCGCGATCGCCGCTGCGCAGCACGATGACGATCGGCCTGATTGCGGCGGCGAGTTTTTTGATCGTGGCGATTAGCGCGTTTCGCATCGACCCGCCCGAGTCGGCCCGCGATCGCGCCAGCGGCACCGGCGGCTACGAGTATTTGGCACAGAGCGATCAGGCGATTTATCAGGATCTGTCCACGGAGTCGGGCCGCAGCGATGTGGGACTCAGCGACGAAGCGGACAGAATGTTGGCCGCAGCGACGATCATGCCGATCCGCGTGCAAAGCGGCGACGACGCGAGTTGCCTGAACTTGTATCAGCCGCGACAGCCGCGCGTGCTGGGCATAGCAACTTCGATGATCGAGCGAGGCGGATTTGCGTGGGCTGCATCCGCTGCTAACGAATCTGAGAATCCATGGCAACTGCTAGACCTTGCCAATCCGCGTTCGACATCGACACTCGACGGCGCGCAGCAAGCCGTACCGGTCGTCCTCGATCAAAATACGGCGATGTACAGCCTGCATTTGTATGGCGGTGTGGGGTCGCGATTCACGATCGAAGACACGCGCGGCGAAACCATCGAACTCGAAGTCGTGGGCCTATTGAAAAACAGCATCTTTCAAGGCGATCTATTGATCAGCGAAGCGGACTTTAAGCGGCTATTTCCCGAGGTCAGCGGCTACCGGTTGTTTTTGATTACGCCAGAACACGATGGGCCGGATTGGAGCCTGCTGCCGCAGACGCTGGAGACGGCGCTGGGCGATTATGGTTTTGACATGCAAAGCAACGTCGATCGGCTGGCCGGCTTCATGGCCGTGCAGAATACGTACCTGTCGACGTTTCAAAGTCTCGGCGGCCTGGGCTTGCTATTGGGCACGTTTGGCCTGGCGACCGTGCAGTTGCGCAACGTGTTGGAACGACGCAGTGAGCTGGCGCTGATGCGCGCAACGGGCTTTCGACGGCGGCGATTGGCCGAACTTGTGATGCTCGAAAACTCGGCGCTGTTGCTGTTCGGGCTGGGCACTGGAATCGCAGCAGCGCTGGTCGCGATCTTGCCGAATTTACTTTCGGGCGATGCGAGCATTCCGTGGCTCTCACTCGCTCTCACATTGCTGCTGGTGCTAGTCGTGGGACTGGCGGCGGGCATGGTGGCTGTTCGTGCCGTACTGCGAGCGCCGCTGCTGGGTGCGCTGCGAGGGGAATGAGGGGTGGCGGGTTGAGGGTAAAGCGTGGAGGGTGAGAGTGAGCGCTGAGAAAGAAAGACTGTTCAGCGGCTCTCGGAACGAGAGCTATCAGGGCGAGGAAACGTATGAAGCGGCTAATCTCTGGGGCGTTGTGGGGGCAATCTCAGGCGCAGTTCTAGGAGTTGTCGCCGCCAAACTGCTTAGCGGTGACGCAGATCATATCTCAGCATTTGCATTGATTGTTACTGTTCCCACTGGGTTTGTGGTTGGACTATACTTGGGCGCCGCACTCGGAATTCTGCATCGCGAGCGAGGAGAACCCATAATTAGCGATCCACCTAAAGCCAGCGGCCACTCATACCAGAGTCTGGAACCATGATGCGTATCGTTGCCGCAATCATCGGCGGAATCGTGGGCGCTGGTCTCGGCTATGGACTTGTCATCATCGTCGGATTTGCATACGCCCTCCTGACCTCATCAGCGGTATATTCGTTGACGCTCATTGACATTTTGTATTGGACCATGCCGATCGGGATTTCAATCGGCGTGGTGATCGGCGTCCGATGCGGCTCGCCTATCTAGTCGATCAGTTGCCGCCGAGCTGTAACGACCGAGCAGCTTGGTCTGCGTCGCCGGGAGTCGGTGCCAATCGCGTAATCATTTTGCTACACTGCGATTGACAGATGGCCGGGATAAACCTGGCCGCTCGCTAATTACAAAGTTCGTCCCTTCGCGGAGTTCGTGATGCAAAGTCTTTTGGCCGTCCCCTTGGCGATCCTCACCGCGGCAATCTGTTGGGGAGTCTATGGCGTCGTGTTGCTCAAAGGCACCAAGGCCATGGGCGACAGCCGGCTGTTGCCGTTTATTTGCGTCGGCTTGGCCTACTTCATCATCGGTGTGCTGGTGCCCGGCATCTGGCTCAAGCTGCGTGGCGAGAAAGGGACTTGGACCGCGACCGGCACCATTTGGAGCTTGGCCGCAGGTGCTGCGGGCGCATTGGGCGCGTTGGGCATCATCATGGCGCTCAGTTTCGGCGGCAGTCCGATCTATGTCATGCCGCTGGTGTTTGGCGGCGCGCCGGTTGTGAATACCTTCACCACGATGTATCTGGGCCGCTCGTTCAAGCAGGTCAGCCCGATGTTTTTGGCGGGGCTAATACTCGTAGTCGCGGGCGCTGCGATCGTGCTGATCTTTCGGCCTGGGCACGCGCCGGCGCCGGGCCGAGAAACGCTAACGCTCGAAGTGGTCGATTTCGTCAAAATCGCCGGCTCGATCGCGCTGACCGTGTTGTCGTGGGGCGTGTATGGGCCGGTGCTGCACAAGGGGCAGATGGCCATGCAAGGCAGTCGACTGCGGCCGCTGATCTGCGTGGGGCTGTCGTATTTTGTGATCGCGGTCATTCTGCCGTTTATCATCAAGCCGCTGGTCAACGACCCGGGCGACTGGACGACCGTGGGGACGATGTGGAGTCTGGCGGGGGGCGCGGCGGGAGCGATCGGCGCGATCGGAATTATTTTGGCTTTCAACTTTGGCGGCAAGCCGATCTATGTCATGCCGCTGGTGTTTGGCGGCGCCCCGATCATCAACACATTTACCACGTTGATGATATCGGACAACTTGCACGACATTCACCCCGTGTTCATTGCCGGTCTCATCATGTCGATCATCGGCGCGGTGACGGTGTTGGTATTCGCGCCGAAGAGTCATGGGCCGGCGCTGGGTCAGATGGCGGCCGAGAAGTCGAAACCGGCGATCGAACGCGAGCGAGAAGATGCGAAGCGCGGGTAGAATACTGCGTTCGTTAGCCCCGGCGTCCACGCCGGCGTCGAGTTTTATGTTCGATGGATTGGCCAGCCGCTGCGCAAATCCCACCCATTGCAATGGGTGGGCTTGGGCTGCGATTGTTTGAAGATCGATTACTACGTTCTTCGCGTAAACCCAAACCACTCGATCTGCTTGCGGGGGCAAAACTGCAGACCGTGCGACTGGCAATACGGTTGCAGCCACGCTGAAGTTTGTTGCAAGGTCGGCTCGTCGATCCCCTGCGGCATCAGCATCACATGCTCGCGCGAAATCTCGGGCAACTCGGCCAGATACCGTTCGATCTCGTCGCAGTCGGCCAACGTATCGACGACGAACTTCAGTTGATATGCGTATTGCGATATCAGCGCGCGAATCACCGCGGGCACATGCCGGGATTGCTCGTGCCGCACATGCCAGCGCGCGTCGCGCTGGGCCGGCGGCGTCGAGTTGGCCAGCTTCGGGCTGATGCTCATCAGATCGCAGTCGACCGGCAAGTACAGCGTGCCGGCCGTCTCGATGGTGATCTGTTTGCTCAGCGTGCGCAGCGCCTGCGTCAGCGGAATCAGTTCGCTGAATAACATCGGCTCACCGCCGGTCAGCACCACATGATCGCAAGCATACTCAGCGATCTGCGACAAAATTTCGTCGACGCTCTGATCGTCCCCCTCGGGTTGCCACGACGTGTACGGCGTATCGCAAAAGTTACAGCGCAAGTTGCAGCCGCTGGTGCGTACGAAGGTGCTCTCGACTCCAGTCAGCCGCCCTTCGCCTTGGATTGATTGATAGATTTCGGAGATACGCATGGTAGGTCGGAATTCATTCCGACTTTTAAAAACACTATCGACACAACAAGCCGGAATAAATTCCGGCCTACGTTAATGCAAGCCGGAATAAATTCCGGCCTACAAAAGCGGATCCGTCACCCCTGCTTCCTCGAATCCGCGGCGGCGCAGCACGCACGAGTCGCATCGTCCGCAGGCGCGGCCCGACGGGTCGGGATCATAACAACTATGCGTCAAGCTGTAGTCGACGCCTAGCTCCAAGCCGCGGCGAATGATTTGGGCCTTCGTCAGTAAAATCAGCGGCGTATGAATTTTGAACGAGAGCGACCCTTCGACGCCCGCCTTGGTCGCCAGGTTGGCCAGCCGCTCGAACGCCGCGATGAACTCGGGCCGACAGTCCGGGTAGCCGCTGTAATCAACCGCGTTCACGCCGATGAAAATGTCGGCCGCGCCCAGCACTTCGGCATAGCCCAGGGCCATCGACAGAAACACGGTGTTGCGGGCCGGGACGTACGTGATCGGAATGCCATGCTGTAGTTCGTCGTCGCTGCGCCCCTTGGGCACGGCGATATCGGCAGTCAGCGCGCTGGCGCCGAACTGAGACAGATCGATCGATGCGGTGACATGATGGTTAATTCTCAGAGCCGCCGCGACCCGACGACTGGCTTCGAGCTCGAAGCGATGCCGCTGCCCGTAGTCGAACGACAGGGCATGTAGTTCGAAGCCGGCGGCCAGTGCAATCGCGGCGGTCGTGGCGGAATCGAGACCACCGGAAAGCAGAATCACGGCAGGACGGGACGGCGAATATGGCTGCGGCATAGTTCAGGTGGTAAATGAAGCGAACGTTTGAGTCATCGACCAACGAAAGATTTCACGCAATGGCACAAAGGTCGCAAAGTTCTAATCGAAACGAGATCGACGAGTTACGTTGGCAATCGCGCTTAGTATAAGAATACCTTGCTCGTAACGTAGAAGCCTCACTCTAACCAGCGGCGTCAGCGAGGAAAGAGTGCAATTTTCCGACAAATCCTCGCTTACGCTTCGGGTTAAGATGTGTTTGTTAGGGCTTCTAATTCAGCTCAATATTTTTGTACATGCGGTTGCATTCGGTCGATCAACCTCAGCTTTCATTCCTTTGCGTCCTTCGCGCCTTTGCGAGACATTTTCCGGCCGTTCGTGCGTCACGCCCCCACTGGTCGAGTTACGTCCATCATGCCACAATAGTTTTTTTGAGGAAAGGAGCCACAGAGCGTGTCCGACCAACAGCGTAGCCTGCTCGAAACCTTTGCCAACCAACACCCCCACCGCGACTACGAGATCAAAATCGTCTGTCCCGAGTTCACGTCGGTCTGCCCGAAGACCGGTCAGCCGGATTTTGGCACGCTGACGTTCATCTATGTGCCCGAGGCAAAGTGCGTCGAGCTGAAAAGCCTGAAGCTGTATCTGCAGGAGTTCCGCAACCAAGGCATTTTCTACGAGAACGTGACGAATCGAATTTTGGACGACCTGGTCGCCGTGGTCGAGCCGCGGCAGATGACGTTGATCGCCACGTTCACTCCCCGCGGCGGCATCGGCACGACCGTGACGGCGAGTTACAAATTACGAATGACGAATGACAAAAGTTAGTTTCGTTCGTCGTTTCGCGATTCGGCATAGGCGAACCGATTGCAGCAAGCAGGCACGCTTTGCCGGCCGCGCCATGATATATTCAACTTCGTAATTTGTAATTCGTAATTCGCCATTTGCCGCTCTGTGCCCCTTGTAATCCGACGCATCGCGGCCCACAATGCCGCTCGCCGCATCAAAGCACTTTAATTGCGTTTTTGCGGGCTGTTTTACCTATATCCTTTCGCGTTTTTGACCTGCCATGCCTGCCAATCCTCAAGTCGTGTTATCGGGTTTCGGCGACGAAGCCGCCAATCAAAAAACGGCCGTGCAGCAGTTCGCCGCCTTCGCCGCGCTGGGCCTGCAATACTACAGCCTGCGATTTATCGACGTCGGTCGCGGCATCAAAAATGTGATGAAGCTCAGCACTGCCGAGATTTCCAAAATTCGCCACCTCGAAGATGAGTATGGACTGAACGTCACCAGCATCGGCTCGCCCATCGGCAAGGTGAAGTTGCTCGATGATGACGACGGCACCAAAAACGCTTTCATCCCGTTCAAAAAATATCTCGAAAAAGACGTCGCCCGGGTTTGCCAATTGGCCCATGCGTTCGAGACCAAGCTAATTCGCGGCTTCGGGTTTTATCATCCGCGCGGGTCGAAGCCCGAGAAGCATCTCGCACAGGCTGTCGATCAGATCGGGCAAATCGCCGAAGCCTGTCACCGCTCGGACCTGACTTTTGGGCTTGAGGTCGAAGCCAACCTGGTCGGGCAGAACGGGCATCTGATGGCCGAAATTTACAAGCAGGTCAATCACCCGGCGTTGGTGCTGATCTTCGATGCCGGCAACATCATCACACAGGGCTACACGCCGCGCGAGACCTTCGAACAGTACCTGGCGATGAAGCCGGGCATCGGTTGGATTCATATCAAGGATTATCGTCATCCGAAGGCAGCCAAGCGCAAATCGCACGTCGATGAAGACGCGTTGAAGCACTTCGTGCCGGCTGATCTGGGAGACAGCGATCACGAAAAGATTCTCAGCGACTTCCGCGGCGCGATTCCGGCGCTCGACAAGAAGCTGCGCCGCCGCGGAATCCCAGGCGTGTTTTTAGAGCTGGAGCCGCACGTCAAGGGGGGCGGACAGTACGGCGGCTTCAGCGGGCCAGATGGTCTGGGCGTGGCCTTACGCGGTCTGTGCAGTGTGCTGGATAAGAGTAAGATCGATTATCACTTGCGCGATTTCGACGATGTGCTGGCGTCGCGCGGAGCCTAGCGATTATCGGCCATCGTCTTGTAAAGCCGCGACCATTGGTCGCGATCAACGTCGATTGCAAGTTCAGGCGCGACCGATGCAGCGCGGCTTTACAGCAGAGCGCCCGGTCTGTGACCACAGGCTAGCCCGCCGACTGGTCATTGTCGGTTTCAACTTCTGTTTTCGGCTGCCGCCAGATGTTCGTGTGATCGGTCCATTCGGAGGTCGGTTGCTCGACGCCGGTTTGGTGATCGGACACCTGATCATCGCCGACTAGTTCGACTTCGAAGAGCTCGCTTTCGGCACCGGCTTCTTTCGCATCGCGATCGCGCGTGGTCACCTGGCGAATGTTGCGAGCCAAGATTCCGGCCTGCAACAACCAAAACAGCGCAACTATCAAACTGGCCATCCCCGCGATAAAGACGATCGAATGGATCGCCGGAGCAAAAATCATCGCCACGACTCCCGTGACGACCGCCAACAAGCCGATCACCAGCTTCCCGACGGCCGCCTGTTCCCAGCGACGATGCACGTGCGAGTCGATGGCCGATCGCGCCGACATATTGGCCAACGCACGCATGGCCGCCAAGTTGCTCGACAACTCGGGTGCCGCTGAACGGGCCACGAGTTTCGCCGGCACTTCCTGAACCGCTGGAATGTCATGGCTCGTTTCACGCATGCTTTGGCGCGACGGCTCGGGGGCGACGGCTCCCACTTGGCTCGAAGGGCGACCCGGCTCGTTGCTGCCGCCGCTCGACGAACGAACGCGATGTAGCAACTTGGCCATATAGTCGTCGATCGACTCGTCGTGGGCTTCGACTTTTGCGGGTGCCGATACCACCGCAGCCGGTCGGCTGTCCTGCTCGGCGTCTGCTTCAGCTTGTTTCAACAACGACATCGATCGTAGGCGGGCGAAGACATCGGCGTCGCTGTCTGCTGAGTGCGCGGCAAGCGGGGCTTGATCTGCACTGTCGGCTTCGCTCAACCGGTTCGAGACCAGCTCATCTCGCGATTGATACGAGCTGGCAAGCGACCGTGTTTCTTCGATCAAGCGCGTGCGCTCTTCGGCCCATTCGGTGCGTTCTTGTTCGAATCGCAACCGCTCCGTTTCCAGCCGATCTTGTTCGGTTCGCAAGCGGCTGCGTTGCTCATCGAGATGCACGGCCTGATGCTCTAGCTCGGCGGCGCGTTGTTGGAGTTCACCCAACCGGCCGGCATGTCCGTCTTCGATGGGCGCTGCTTCGCTTTGAGTTGAGGTATCGGCCAAATCGCGTTGGAGCTGTTCGATGCGACTGGCGAGCAAGTTTCGTTCGTCCTCAAAACCGGCTTCCAGCGCGGCGCGCTGTTCGGCAACTTCCTGCTGAGCGGTCAGTTGAGCGTCGTGTTGCCGAGCAAGCAGATGTTCGCTGTCGGTAAGTTGCGCTTTGGTTTGGTCAAGGCGATCGATTGCATCGGTCAGCTCACTTTCGAGTTCTGCCAATCGCGCTGACTGCGTATCGAGTTGGATCGTCTGTTGTTCCAACTGTTGCGATTGCTCGTCGAGTCGTACGGTCTGCTCGGCAGTCTGGTCTTGCTCGTCGAGTCGCTCAATCGGACTTCCGTCGGCAGTTGCGGTTTGATTACGCAGCAAATCGATTTCAGCGCTTTTAGCCGCAATTTCCGCGCGTTCGCTTTCAACCAGCGATTGTTGTTCGAGCAGTGAATCGCGTTCGACCTTGAGCGTTTGTTCGTCGTGCGCCAGCTTGTCGGACTGTTGATCCAGCGCGCTGTGTCGTGCTTGCAGCTCATGTTCGGCTTGTTCGAGCC
>JAYTAU010000248.1:0-4517 GCA_043737375.1 Planctomycetia bacterium | reverse complement strand
GACATGATGCTGTTTGGTCAAGGCGATGTTGCCGCGCCGGCTGCGGACGAGCCGGGTGGTTCCAACCCGTTCTCGCAATTGCTGCCGTTTTTGTTGATCGGCTTATTGTTCTATTTCATCCTGTTGCGTCCCGAACGGCGTAAGCAAAAGGATCATGTGAACTTGCTGAGCCAACTCAAAAAAAATGACAAGGTCGTCACCATCGGCGGGATTTACGGCACCGTGTACAACGTCCAAAAAGACGCGGATCGGGTGACCATCAAGATCGACGAAGCAACCAACACAAAAATCGATGTTACGTTTGCCGCGGTCGCGCGGGTCATCGTCGACGACTCGGCGGGCGAAAAGGATAAAGACAAAATCAGTAAGTAATGTCATTAAAATCGCGCGGCTCGCGCTGTTTTTGATCAATCTCATTCGCTAAAAATTCACTTCGGAAGTTCGACTCATGTCGTGGTCTCTCGTTAGTTTGTTTGCTCAGGCCAACACTGCCGCCGTAAAAACGCCAGCCGTCGCCGAAACGTCCGACGCCTGGGTCTGGTTGCTGTGGGTGGTGGCCTTTGCCGTCGTCATTTTGCCGTTTGTGGCGGGAAATTATCTCAGCAAAGCCTGGCGGATGCCCGAACACGCTTGGCGGTTTGGTATGGTGCTATTCGCCGTCACGGCGGGGTTGGTCGTTTGCACGCTGGGTTGGCAAAACCTGCGGCTGGGCATCGACCTGAGCGGCGGCGTGATTCTGGTTTATGAACTCGAAGACCAACAGAACAAGGATCTGAATATCGGCAACGATGCAGACCGTATTCGTCGTCGCCTACAATCGAATATCGATCGCAACATCGAAGTCGAACTGATCAAAAACCAGATTTTCATTCGTCTCCCCAATGCCGACGGCGATCTGGCGGCCCAAGCCCAAAAGGCCGTTAGCGACTTGCCGCCAAGCGACCTTACGTTGAGCTTGGCGACTACGACGACCCGCGATGGCCAAAAAGTACTCGTTTACGACGCTTCTCGCGCGGCTGAAGGAGCCCCGCAAATGGACAAACTGGTCGGTGCGTTGAACAAACGCATCAACCCGGGCGGACAAAAAGAAGTCGTGGTCCGTCGCTTCGGCGATCGCCAAGTGGAAATCATTATTCCAAAAGTCGCAAAAACCGAAATCGACTTGATCAAACAGAAGATCAGTACTTCGGGCGTGCTCGAATTCCGCATCGTTGCCAACAGTGTCGATCACGCCGAGTTGATCGAAATGGCCGATCGCAACCCAAAGTCAAGCGAAGTCGTCGACAACGGAAAGGTCCGCGCCAAATGGGTCAAGCTCGATCCGAAAAACAATCCCGAGCCGGGCATGAAGCTGCGATCGAATCGCGCTGGTGAAACCGAAGTCTTGGTGTATGTCGACGGCTATAACGTTACCGGCGATTACTTGAATCGCGCCTCGGCCAATTTCGATAGCACGGGTCGCCCCTCGGTGGGTTTTTCGTTCAATACGCGCGGTGCAGCCCTCTTTGGCAACTTAACCGGTGAGAATCTGCCCGATCAGGCAACGGGTTTCAAACGTCAATTGGGAATTATCCTGGATGGCCGACTGGTGTCGGCACCTAATCTAAAAAGCGCAATCAGTTCGGAAGGTACCATCGAAGGCCGCTTCTCCCAGGAAGAGGTCGATCTACTTGTCGAAGTGCTCAATGCCGGACACTTGCCCGCCACGCTGCATCCGACCCCGGTCAGCGAGACCAACATCAGTCCGCAATTGGGCGAAGAGACGATCCGCAACGGGGCGATCGCCATGGGAGTTTCGACCCTGGCCATTTTGCTCTTCATGGGCTGGTACTATCGATTTGCGGGTATGGTGGCCAACATTGCCGTGCTGCTCAACGTGCTGCTGGTCGTAAGTTTGATGATCTTATTGAAGGCCGCCTTTACGTTGGCAGGACTCGCCGGATTGGTGCTGAGCGTCGGTATGGCGGTCGACGCCAACGTGTTGATCTTCGAGCGCATGCGTGAAGAAATGCAGCGCGGCGCCGCGTTGCGAATGGCGATTCGCAACGGCTTTGGTCGCGCCATGTCGACCATCATCGATAGCAACACCACGACTCTGATCAGCGCGGTCGTGTTGTATGCGATCGGCACCGACCAGCTCAAAGGCTTTGCCATCACGCTGATATTGGGTCTGTTGTTGAACCTGTTCACGGCCGTGTTTGTCACGCGGGTGATCTTCGATGTAGCCGAGCGACGTCGCTGGATCACGAAATTGAACATGGTGCGAACATTCAGCGAAACCAAGTTCGACTTCGTGAAACCGGTTAAAGTTTTCGTCACGGCGTCGCTGCTGATTATCGCCGTCGGGATCATCGCCGCGGTTTCGCGTGGAGCGGGGCTGTTCGACATCGACTTCACCGGCGGCACATCGCTGCAGATCGTGCTGAAAGACAACATGCCGTTGAATGTCAACCAAGTTCGCACACGACTCGGCAACGTGACCGACCCGAACTTGGAGCTCGAAGATGTTTCGGTGAGTTCGATCACCAGCGACACCTTGAGTAAAGATCGCTACTACAAAATTGATACCTCGAATGACAACATCGAGGACGTGCAACAGCGGTTGATAAAGCTGTTCCCGGAGCTGCAGCTTTACGAAATGACGTATGCAATCACCAAGAGCGCCGCCGTCGAAACGCCGAAAGCGGATGCACTGAAACCGGATGCCGCCAAGTCGGATTCAACCAAGCCGGAAGCGACGAAAACCGACGGTAAGCAGGACGCTGTTAAACAAGACGATTCTAAACAAGACGAGACGAAGTCTGGTGAGGCAAAATCCGGTGAAAGTAAGTCGCAAGACGCAAAACAGGATGACGCAAAACAGGATGCTACTCCCACCGAAGGGAAGTCGACCGCGCTGTTGCCGGCCGGTTCGCTGCTCTCGTTGGTCGGCGCAGACGCAGTACTGTTATTACAGGCCGAAGATACTAAATCGACAGATACTAAATCGGCTGATGAGGACACTAAGTCCGATGCCGCCAAGTCCGACGCTGCAAAAAATGCTGACTCGACAAAGGGCGTCACCGACGCCAAGGCTGCGACCCCGGCGGTCGGGCCCGCTTTGCCGGCCGGTCCGTTGTCGAATGCTCCTGCGGGCGGAGTTGCCATGGCCAATGTCGCCTCAACCGGTATCAGCGACCCGTTTGCAGGCGGCACCACCGCACGGCTCACCTTTGCCGAAGGCATCAATCGCGAAGCACTGGACAACAAACTGAAGCAAGCCCTGGGCTCAACCGAAACTTCCAGCACGCTATTCGAACTGGAAAGCCCCGAAGGGACCGGCGGAGCTGCTTATCAACAATGGATTTTGCGGACGACATTGTCCGAAAGCGAAATTACGAACGTGCTGGATCGAGTTAAGTCGGATCTGGCTCAAACGCCGGTGTTTCGCGCCGCGAACAAGATCGGCGGTCGCGTGGCCGGTCGCACGCAAGACATGGCCATCATCGCGCTGATCGCCAGCATGTTGATGATCATCCTTTATGTCTGGTTCCGCTTTCAGAACGTGGTGTTCGGCGTCGCGGCGGTGACCGCGGTCTTCCACGACGTTTTGATTGCCGCCTCGGCACTTGCCGTCAGTGCGTATATCGCGCCTTACTTCGGCTGGGCGTTGATCAACCCGTTCAAGATCAGCTTGGATGTCGTCGCCGCACTGTTGACGATCATCGGTTTTTCGATCAACGACACGATCGTGATCTTCGACCGGATTCGCGAAATTCGCGGCAAGAGCCCCGATATTACCGCCGACATGGTCAACAAGGCGGTCAATCAAACCCTCGGTCGTACCATCATTACCTCGGGCACGGTGTTGATCGTCACCATCATTTTGTACATCATGGGCGGCCAGGAAATTCATCCCTTCGCGTTCACGATGCTGATCGGCATCATCTCGGGTACGTATAGCACCGTGTTCATCGCGGCGCCGATGGTGCTCTGGTTCCGCAAACGGGCAAACACGAGCAATCGCGGACGCATGATGGGCGAACGTACGCAGACCACTCGGGTGTAGGTGGTAGGGATCGGGGAATTTGCCGCCGGATGAACAGTACGAGCTATGTCCCCTCGCTACCGCGACTCGTTTTTGCTCGGTTCTATTTCACTGCGCGAATTGCATACAGCGCGTCGAACGATCGTAAATACATCGTCCCGTTGGCGAATGCCGGCGAGGCCGAAATACTTTCGCCGATCTTGTTTTCGGCAAGCTTCTTGAACTCCTTGCCAGGTTGCACCACGGTAATCGTGCCGTCGCGACTGGTCAGAAAGATCTTGCCGTCGACTAATACCGGCGAAGCGCGATAACGATCGGAATAAGCTCGTTCTTTGTAGTGTTGCTCGCCGGTTTTGGCATCCATGCACACCAACACTCCGTCTGCTCCGCATAAATAAACCAGCCCTTCGTGGGCCAACGGTGAGGGCACGTCCGGCGTACCGCTCGGTCGGCTCCAGTGGTAATATTCTTGTTGTCCGGTGATGTCTCC
>JAYTAU010000247.1:0-1732 GCA_043737375.1 Planctomycetia bacterium | reverse complement strand
TCTTCGCTGCCGGGCCGACGATCGATCGCGCCGCGAACCGCCACTACGCTGCCATCGACGACCATCTGGCCATGATTGACGAATTCGCTGGGCCAGAGAATGCAGCGCATCATGCCGTCCATGTCTTCCAGATCGAACATCGCGTACTTGGTGTTGGTCTCGCCGGGTCGCGGATTTTTTGTCTGCGAATGCTTGATCGCACCGATCATGCCCCCCATGACGACTTCGGTGCGATGCGCCAACGACCCAACCGTGTTCGACGAGTGCGTGCAATAGGTCGAGAGCATCGGCACATACTCGGCCAAAGGGTGGCTAGTTAGGTAATACCCTAAGACATCTTTTTCGTTGCCGAGTTTTTCTTTCTCGGGCCATTCGGGAATATCGGGCAAGCTCGAAGAACTGACGCCGACAACCGGTTCGTCATCGGCGTCGTCGAACAGCCCTTTTTGCCCGCTGCGACGATCGGCCAAAGTCGCCGCGCCGGTTTGCAAGGCGCGATCGAGCACGGCGTGCAATTGCGAACGCCGCGCGCCGGTAAAATCGAACGCACCGGCTTTGATCAGGCTTTCGATCGTCGAGCGATTGCAGAGCGACGGATCGACGCGCTCACAAAAATCAAACAGATCCCGGTAAGGGCCGTTCTTTTCACGATCAGCGATCAAGGCCGCCGCGGCCTGAGCGCCGCAACCTTTGATGGCCGAAAGACCGAAGGTAACGCATTGACGTGCGGCAGGGGATGCGGCGTTGTAGGAGCCGACGCCGTCGGAAGCAGTTTTGTAGGAGCCGACGCCGTCGGCGATTGAAGCGGATTCGACGCCAACGTTTCCAACGTTAATCTGATCGGCCTCGGCGAGACCTCCTACAACTTCGGCGAGGCCTCCTACAGATTTGCGGATTCGATCGGCCTCGGCGAGGCCTCCTACAACGATCACGCCGAACTCCACGTTCGAGCTATTCACGTCGGGTTGAAGCACCTCGATGTTCATGCGGCGGCAATCTTCCAAATGCTCGACCAGCGAGTCTTTCTTTTTGAAGTTGCGGCCCGTAATATCGCCGCACAGCAGCGCGGCCATAAACTCGACCGAGTAATGCGCCTTGAGATAGGCGGTCATGTACGCGATCAGCGCGTAAGCCGTCGAGTGGCTTTTGTTGAACCCGTAGCCGGCGAATTTGCAGATCATGCCGAACAGTTCGGCCGCCTCGTGCTTGCTCAGTCCTTTCGCAACCGAACCGGCGATAAACTCAGCCTCGTACTTGGCGATCATCTCCAGCTTTTTCTTACTGATGGCTTTGATGCAGGTATAGGCGTTGGGTAGCTCGATGCCGCCCAGGCCGTTGAGAATTCGCATCACCTGTTCCTGATAGACCATCACGCCGTGGGTCTCTTGCAGGACTTCCTTCATGACCGGGTGCTTATACTCGGCCGCCTTGCGACCATGTTTGACCTGTACGTAGTCGTCGACCATGCCGCCTTCCAATGGCCCGGGTCGATACAGCGCGTTGGTAGCGATGATATCGCGGAAGTGATCCGGCTTCATCTTGGTCAGCAGATCGCGAATGCCGCCGCTTTCGAGCTGGAAGATGCCCTTGGTTTCGCCACGACACAGTAGTGCGAAGGTCGGTTTGTCGTCCAGCGGAAATTTATATGGATCGACACGCACGCCTGTCGTCTGCTCGATCAGATCGACAGCTTTCGACAAAATGGTCAGGTTGCGTAAGCCGAGGAAATCCA
>JAYTAU010000246.1:0-4520 GCA_043737375.1 Planctomycetia bacterium | reverse complement strand
ACCGAGCGATAAATAAAATCCCGATTTCAAATCTGCTAGCACGCCGAATTATGTGCCGCCTTGCATAAAAACCCGGAAGTTATTTATCGGTCGGTCCTTAGCTCGCTGCCGGCCCACCCTCCGACCGCTCAACTGCTGTGCGTAAGGTGCGCCCCAGTTTGGCTTCAATGCTTGTGACTTTGGACCGTAGTCGTCCGCTATGTCCGCGGCGTAGGTCCAGCTTGGCCGAACAAGTCACGCGGTCGCAATCGTGCGAGGTGATCTCGATACAGCGACGCATCACGTCGAGCACCTGTTCCAATTCTCCTTCGACCAGCGTGCCCATGGCATGGAGCTGGTAGTCGAGCCCGCTGGCTTCGACAATCTCGACGCAGCGGGCTACGTACTGGCTGACACTGTCGCCCACGCCCAGCGGAGCGACACTAAATTCTAGAATGACCATGAGACAACTCGTTGCTGAAAAATTAAATTGAGAATCGAATCAATTCGGCAAACTTAGAGATCCTAACACAACCGGCTCGGCTTCGATCGAATATTACACTCGAGACTGCCTTCACGACAAAACTTGATCTTCGTTTGCACTCCGGTTTCGGCTATTATCCGCCGCCGCAAAGTGCGGCTTGACCTGCAATTTTGCATCGACCCGAAAGCAAACCTCTTGCGACTGCATCGCCACCTTCGCTGGCTGTTGTTTGCTAGCATGACGCTGTTAGGCGTCGTGCCCGGCGTTGTACGCGCACAACCGCCGTTTGGCGAATCCGAAGCCGGCTCGCCAACGAGATTGCGAACCAATCCGAATGATAGCCCAGTCGGCAGTAGCATCGTCAACAACGCCATCGATTGGCTTGAAAGCCCCTTTCGGCCCGCGGTCGAACCGCGCGACATCGATCGGCGCGATCGACCCGTCGTGCGCACCATGTACGACTCTTCGCAGGAAGTCGTGCGATTGTCCGACCCGGCCGATCCGATTCAATTTCAAATCATCGAGCAGCCGGTTCCCGGCGGCAATCTGACCTACGGGGCGCCGATGCCGGGGCAATTCGGTCAGCCTTGGACCTGGCAGTTGTTGCCCGACGGACTGATTTATCGCTCGTATATGGCCGGCGTCTACGAACCGCGGATGTCGCTCGTATCGTTCTACGAGGACGATCGCAGTCAATGGCTGCTGGATGCGACCATCGGAGCGCGGGTCGGAATATTACGCTATGGAACCGAGACCGACATTCGCCCCGATGGATTTCAATTGGATCTCGAAGCGGCGGCCTTTCCCCGTCTCGACCCCGAAGAAGAATTCGATTTGGTCTCGACGGACTTTCGCGCGGGCTTGCCAATCACCTACGGTAACGGCCCGTATCAGTTCAAATTGGCCTATTATCATCTCAGTGCGCACCTCGGCGATGAATTCCTATTGAAAAATCCGGGCTTCACTCGGATCAATTACGCGCGCGATGTGATTGTGCTGGGGACGTCGTACTATGCGACGGAAGATTTGCGACTCTATGCCGAGGCCGGCTGGGCGTTTTATACCAAAGGGGGCAGTGAGCCCTTGGAGTTTCAATTCGGCATCGACTATAGCCCGTTACGCCCTTGGCCGGGCAGTCGCGGCGCGCCGTTCTTGGCGCTCAACGGGCATCTGCGTGAAGAGGTAAATTTCGGCGGCCAATTCGTGTTGCAAGCCGGCTGGCAGTTTCGCGGTCGGTACACCGAGCGATTGTTGCGAACCGGCGTGCATTATCTGAGCGGGGCGAGCCCGCAGCGCGAGTTCTTCAACGATAGTGAAGAGCAAATCGGCGTCGGACTGTGGTATGACTTCTAGAACGAGGCCGACCAGAAAACGACCTCCTTGGATGATTCAACCGGAGGGAACAGAGAAACAGAGAGCGAAGCATAAAGCCGGGGCACTATTTATCGGCTACCCCTAATCTATCCGCTCGATTTTGTCTGAATCGTTTCGGCGAACGATCGCAAGTGTCGTAAATTGTCGCAAAACGCGGCATACTGCATTTGCCGGCGAATTTCGGGCGTTAGCGAATGCCCGCCCACGACAATCGCCACCTGCGTTTGTCGAGCGTATGCCAGCAGCTTGTGATAACGCTCTAAGAACTCACTGGGTGAATCGAGACGCGAGACGCTGAGCCAAAACAATCGCGGGTGCAGATCGTCGATCGCCTTGCAAAGGGTTTCCGACGGCAGCGAATTTCCGAATGACTTGGCATTCCAACCGGCGTCGCGCAGGCTAAGCTCGACCATCAGCGTCGGCAGTTGGTACTGATCGCCTTCGAACGTGCCGCCGATCGCCAGCGGCGCGTCGGTTTTTGCCGTCGGCAATGCAGTCGCCAACTCGTGCAACGCACGAACGCAGATGTCGCAGGCACGACGCTCTTGATAGACTTCGACATCGCCGCATTCCCACTGGTCGCCAATCGTATGAAACGATTGGGCAATTACCAGATCGCAAATATCGACGACGGCGATTTTAGCTAAATACAGATCAAACGTGATTCGTCGCACGGCCTCGTCGTCGCCGGCGATCAAGGCGTCGGTCATCTCTTGGCGGGCTCGCTCAAGCGTGGCATCACCGCGCCCCGTGACGGATGGAAGTCCCAAAACCTCGGGCCGGACAAGCGACTTCCCGCTTTTTCTCAGGAAGTTCATGACCGCGTTGACCGGCAGGCGACGGTGTCCGCCGGCAGTGCGTATAGTCGGCAACAGTCCTTGATCGCACCAGCGTTTGAGCGAGGACTCGCTCACACCCATTGCACGCGCAACTTGTTTTGGCGAAAGCAGTTCCTGCATAATCGGCGAACGATTTGAACGGATTTTTGTAATGACCGGGCCTCAAACTGGTTCAGTTGAACTATAGCGTGATTTTGCCAATCGCCTACCCAAGTATCGATAAATCTTAAAAATCTATGCCGTTTAGCCATAAACAGTTATGAACGATATGACTGATTTTTGGTTTGACTGTTCAAAGACACCTCGTATAGTGATGTGAACGATTTGAACGAATTCACGTTGATGCGAATGCGAATCGTTCTACCTTACGCAACCGAGTTTAGACCCCCTCGGTCGCACGAAACCTTTTTTGGAGGATTTGTTTATGTTCCGTTCGTCGTCGTTGGTTGCGTCAGTTTTGGCTTTGTTGGTTCCCGCTGTCATATCGGCTGCTGAGCCGTCGACAGCCAAAAAGGACATTGTCGACACCGCTGTTGCGGCCGGTAGTTTTAAGACATTGGTCGCCGCCGTCGAAGCCGCCGGTCTTGTCGACACGCTGAAGGGCAAAGGTCCGTTTACGGTCTTCGCACCGACCGACGAGGCCTTCGCCAAACTGCCCAAGGGCACCGTCGAAGCCTTGCTGAAGGACAAAGAGAAGCTGTCGAAAATCCTGACCTATCACGTCGTGGCAGGCAAAGTCATGGCCGCCGATGCCGCCAAGATGAAGATGGGCAAGACCGTCAACGGCAAGGAAATCAAGATCACGGCCGGCAAAGGCGTGATGATCAACAACGCCAATGTCGTCAAGGCCGACATCGAAGCCGGCAACGGTGTGATTCATGTGATCGATACCGTTTTGATGCCTGAGTAACTTTTCGAACTTCGGTTCCGCCGGGTCGCGGCTTGAACAAGCCGCGATTCGACGGGGCAGAAGCTGACTCAAATCGTAATCACTTTTGCATTCGAGTGCACGAGTTAACAGAATCCTCAAAAAACTTGCCCAACAGGGTGCTAACACTTCAGGCCATTCGGAACCGCCATGATCGCCAGCTGTCGCAAAGCCAAATCTAGGGTCAAGCAGCCCGCCTCGCCTCTGGTGGGCAACGCTAAGCGTCAACAAGTCGGCAATACGATCGACCAATCGGTCGGCAACGCAAGCCGTCAATCGTCTAAATTGAATTCCGAGCGCGCCGAGGCTCTCAAACGAATACCGATCGACTACATCGAAAACGAGACCTTCAAAAAAAGAACCGGCGACCAGGGGTTACTCCCCGGTGAGATTGCCAGCATCGATGAGATCGGCGTCCGCGAAGTCGGTATTCGTGACGACGGGCTATCGGGTATTGGTTCGATCGGTGCAGGCAAGGTGCGAGCGCGGATCAACAAAAATTTGCCGTCATATTTGGCCCGACTGTATGAGACTCGCTTATTGAACCGCGAGGAAGAAGCGGGTTTGTTTCGCCGTATGAATTATCTGAAATATCGCGCCGACCGGCTGCGTAAGCGGCTTTCGCCCAACTCGGCCGCAATTGTAGATATCGAGCGTATCGAAGCTTTGTTATCCGAAGCCGATACGATCAAGTCGATGATCGTACGGGCCAACTTGCGGTTGGTGATCTCGATTGCCAAGCGATTTGTCGACCCGCTGAATAGCTTCGACGAGTTGGTGAGCGACGGAAATCTGTCACTAATTCGCGCAGCGGAAAAGTTCGACTACGCGTTGGGGAATCGGTTCAGCACCTACGCCACGTATGCAATTCGCCGCAACTTTTATCGAACCATCATTCAGCGCCGGCAACAACGCG
>JAYTAU010000245.1:0-4524 GCA_043737375.1 Planctomycetia bacterium | reverse complement strand
CATTCCTTTATCGTCGCTCGCGCCAATCACTTGGCCGCCGCGCATCCCGCCGCCGGCCAACAAACAGAACATCGCGCGCGGCCAATGATCGCGACCGGCACGAATGTTGATCTTGGGCGTGCGACCGAATTCGCCCGTCACGAATACCGACGTCGATTCCAGCAGTCCCCGTTCGGAGAGCGTGTTGAACAAGGCCGACAGGCCGTCATCCAGCACGGCCAGTTTGCCACCCTTGAGCGCCGCGAAGTTTTGATTATGCGTGTCCCACCCACCAAGACTGACACTGCAGAAACGCACGCCGGCTTCGACCAGTCGCGTGGCCAATAAGCAGCTTTGGCCGAAGGCATGATTGCCGAACTTCTCGGCCAAGGCCGGATTCTCTTTGCTGATGTCGAACGCGTCGCGCGCACGCGGCGAGCCGATGATGTCGTGGGCCTGCCGGCCGAACTCATCGAGCCCGCGCACCAAGTCGTCGTTCTGTTCGATGCCGGCAAACGCCGTGTCTAAGTCGTGCAACAGCTTTTGACGTTTCTCGACTTCGGTGACCGTCAAGCCGCGCGCCAAGGAAATGCCGCGAACCGTAAACGGCGTGCCCAGCTTGGGCGTGGCGTTGGTTTCGAGCGGAGCATACTGCACACCCAAATAGCCGGCCTTCTGCGGAGAGTTGGGAATCGAGACGAACGTCGGCAGATCGGGTCGGCCAGGCTGTTCTTTGCTGAGCACGGCACCGTAACCGGGGAATTGCAGCGATGGTAACGGTCGGTTACCGGTATTCATGTACTGCGTGCCTAGTTCGTGCGCGGCCAAGGTATGGCTGACGCCGCGCAACAGCGCGTACTTATCGGCACACTGCGCCAACTTCGGCAAGTGTTCGCAAATCTCGACGCCGGGAACGTTGGTCTTGATGGGATTGAACTCGCCGCGATACTCGGCTGGAGCGTCCGGCTTGAGATCGAACATATCCATGTGCGATGGTCCGCCCCCCAGATTCACAAAGATCGCACTCTTGGCTTTGGCTGGGGCAATTTGCCCGGCCTTGGCCAGTTGCAAATAGTTGGACAGGGTGAGCCCTAGGCCGCTCAGTACGCCGACCTGAAGAAAATCGCGTCGCCGCAGTCCGTCGCAGTAGAGATTCGTAGCCATGAGAGAAGTATTCCTCTTGATCGAGTGGTTGCAAAACCTCGGCGTCCACGCCGAGTTCAATTACGAATTACGAAGATTGACTGAAGTTACACAACTGACCACGGACTACTGACAAAACACCCGATGCTCACGCTAGCGATTGACAATAAACTCTTTCGTATTCACCAGTGCCCACATCAGGTCGCGAAGTCCCGCGCCAGGAGTGGCGCTGTCTTGTAGATGTTCGCGGGCGCGGATCAATTCGGTCGAACTGGGATGACGATTGACCGTTCGCAAGTAGGCCTGTCGTACGACCTCGTCAAGTTTCGCGGGTTCGACCACCGGTTTCTCAACCACAGGGGATAAAACAGCGGCCGACTTATCGGTCGGGGTATTTGTAGTAACCTTATCGTTTGGGGCTGCGACTTTCGCGGCGTCGGCTTGGTTAGCCTCGGCTTTGGCGGTTTTCTCGATCTCGGCAATTTGGTTTTGTAACCGCTTAATACGGCGCTCGGCCTTGGCGACATCTTCGGCATCGGTGTCGGACGGCTTGTCACGTTTTTTCAGCTTGACCAACCGTTGTTGCAGTTCGGCCAGATCGGCGCGCGCCTGCTTTGCCGTCGGCGCGCTGACCGCTGCCGATGGCTTTGTTGCATTGGCCGATTTTGGCAGCGTCGCCAAGAGGGCTTTCTCGGTCTGCTTCACAAAGCCCGTTGAGCGTTCAATGAACGTCAATGTCTCTTGGTCGTTCTGCAGATAGATGGTTTGCAACAGACTTGGCTCGGCCGATCGCTCACAATCGCAATTGGTCAATCGCTGCGGCTTGCCGAAGACCGTCAACGCATAGGTGCTTTTGCCGGCTCCGCGATTAGGGCCGACCATGTTGGCCAGCCCGATCGTACGATCGTGCGGCATATCGAACATGGTTTTCAACTCGTCGTTGCCGGCCGTCGCGGAGACGATTGCGTCGTAGGCAACTTCGGCCGGCAACCGCCGGGGAACCGCGCGGCTGAAATTCCGTTGATCGAGCTTGTTGGTCTCGTTCGGTTTCCACGACAGTTGATAGGTTCGACTGCGGCAAATTTCGCGGTGAACCCACTTCATGTCGTAATTGTGTTCGACAAATCCATCGGCCAGATAATCCAACAGCGCGGCATTACTGGGAGGGTTGGCCAGGTTCATGTCGTCGGTGGGGTGAATGATGCCCACATTGAAATAGTTGGCCCACACCCGGTTGACAAAGGCTCGAGCCATGTAGCGCTTGGGGTCTTTTCGCAGCCAATCGACAAGCGCCTGACGCGGATCGTCCAGTTGGGTCAGGTCAACTTTTTCTCCGCCGAGGACTTTGGCGGTTTGCGACGGGGGCGGAGCTTTCTTGGCATTTTTTTCCCCTTTGGCACGTTGCGCGGGTCGATTCGGCGGAGTGATATAAACCTCGTCGATCGGCACTAATTTGCCGGCCATCAGTGCCGTACGCAGCTCTTTCTGAATATTGTTGTTGTTCTTTTTCTCGTCCTTGACGATTCCTAAATCGGCAATCATTTTGTCGGACTGCTCTTTGGTATTGGGAGCAGCGCCGTATCGAACGCGCGCGAACAGCGGCTTGAATTCGTCGAAGTCCTGCTTGGTCCATTGATCGAACGGATGTTTGTGGCATTGGGCACATTGGATTTGAATGCCCATAAAAGCGTAAGCGAATCCCATCACACGATCTTCGGGCGTGCGAAAATTCTGACGCGCCCAATAGTGCGGCATACTATCGCGCTGCGTAAATTCAGCCGACTTGTTCGGCCCGTAGTAAGTACTCACCTCGCGGCAAAATTCTTCGTAACTTTGCCCCGGCTTGCGACTGGTGCCCAGCAGCATCCCTTCCACGATTTTGTCGTAAGGCGTATTGTTTTGCACACGCTCCGCCAGCCAGCGATACCATTCCTCGGGCTGCGGCGCGATCGAGTTTTGCATCTGTCGCGGGTTGTTGCCCGTGATGTCGCACAATCGAGTCGTCCACCAGGCCGAGTAAGCCGGTCGCTCGATCAACTCGTCGATTTTTGCGTCACGCTTGTTTGCCGACGAATCAGCCAAGAACGCAGTCACTTCTTCGGCAGTTGGCAACGTGCCGGTCACATCGAGTGTGACCCGCCGCAGAAACTCCGCATCATCCGCCAGACCCGAAGGAACCAGGCCCATCTTGCGCAGCTTGGCGACGACCAGTTCGTCGATCTTGGTGGGCATGACAACCTGGGGGTATTTATCGTTGACAAACTCCGATATCGGCAACATCACCGGAATCGGCATCACGCCGTTGTCGTAAAAAGTCACCACATGCGTATCGCCCGACGCGATGCAAATGACCTTTCCCGACTCGTCAATCTTCGCGACCGATTCGTCATTACTTCGAAAGCGGCAGATCGGCGTGACATCTTCTTTCGATCCGTCAGACCAATACGCCACGACATTTAATTGAGCGGTGTCACCCGGCTGTTCGAATACGATCTCGCGCGGAGAAATTTCCAGCCGCTCGAATTTGATCTCGTTTTTATCGACATCGGTTGCTTGCGGTTTAGCGCCAGCGCTGATCCAGCGATGCAGAACTCGATACTCCCAACTACCGCGCGTTATGCGCTTGCCCCCTTCGTGATCGACGGCGAGCGTGGGTTTTTCGAGAATCAGACTTTTTGCGGTGGCGGTGGAGTCGATGCGAGGTGCTTTGCCCGTGGTCAGGGCATCGTGATCGGCCTTGAAATCGTATCCGAACAGCGAGAGGCGAAAGCCCCCTTGGCCCTGAAACGAACCGTGGCACGCCCGACCGTTGCAACCGAGTCTGCCCATCAACGGCAGCACGTGGCGTCGAAAGTCGGGAGTCTCAACCCCGCTGTCGTCGATCGCTGCCTTGATACTTACTTCCGCCGGATTCGCATCGGCTGGCACGGCAAACCGTTCATTGACCGGTCGGATAGGGTTGTCGGCTCGGGCCGACAAGCCAGTCGCGGCGACCAATAAGGCAGAGATGGCAGTGAGACTACGCAATTGATTCATATACCTAACCCTCATGGCAAGGCGAGGCGTTATCATGGGCAGGAGAACGTAGGGTGTATAAACTGCCGATCATTATTCGGCTGTCGACGATGTGGCTTTTGGCGAGGTGGCTTTCGATTTATCCGACTTGGTCGGTTGAGTTTTCTGATGGATGGCTTTTTGATCATTTTCTGGAAGCTTGGCTTTCGTGGCTTCGCGAGTGCGTTCAATTCCGCGCAACAAAACTTCGTACTGACGATCGGTTTGCTTCATACGGTGTTTTTTAAACTCGGCGAGCGATGCATCGAGTTTTTTCAATCGCTCGGCGGTTTGATCTCGCTCATATTGCATCGACTGCTCACGATTTTCGGCTTGTTGATTCAAAGC
>JAYTAU010000244.1:0-11033 GCA_043737375.1 Planctomycetia bacterium | reverse complement strand
GCAGCCATTGTTGGGCGGGGATTGGCGAGAATCATAACCCAAAGCGTCAGCAACGCCGCCATCTATTCCTGGCACCCTTGTTCGCTGACGCTTCGCGTTAAGTTTGTTTTCGGTTTGGCGATTGTAAGCGGGTAGAGGGAATCGAACCCTCGCTGTCTGCTTGGGAAGCAGATGTTCTACCATTGAACTACACCCGCAGTCGTTCGTTGTATTCTAGTCATTCCGCTAGCCGTTACAACCGAAGCCTTGGCCTGGATAATTTCAGTCGCCAAAATTGCAGGAAGCATCGCCTCCGCAGATTGCTTGCTTGGGGTCACGCGAATCCGCATCGTCAGCGGATAGCCCAAGCTCCTCCCCTCCCCCGGAACCGGTGGTTTTGCTATACAGAATGGCGTATAAACTCGCAATTTTTCGGAATCGATTACCTACTTCGGACACCGTATGTCCCACGCACTTCGCCAACGCTTGTTCGACGAGTTGAATTCAACCGTCATTGTCGACCCACATACGCACATCAACGCGCTCAATCCGGCTTCGAACACTTTGGCCGATTTGATGGGCTATCACTATTACACCGAGTTGGCCCATTCGGCAGGCATGCAGCGAGATTGGATCGAACAGCCCGGTCTTTCACCCAAAGACAAAGTGGGGCGGCTGGTCGAAGGGCTCGCGCCGCTCGACAACACAATTCAATACAGTTGGCTGATCGAAATCGCCCGCGAGTTTTTTGGTTTCACCGACGAATATGTGACGAAGGACAATTGGGAGCAATTGTGGGACGCGTCGGCTAAAAAAATGCAGTCGCCTGACTGGCCTCAACAGGTGCTCAAGCAAAGCCGAATCTCGGCGGTGTTCTTGACCAACGACTTCGACGATCCGTTGTCCGGCTTCGACACTAGCGTGTATATCCCGTGCTTGCGAACCGACGACCTAGTGTTTCATTTGGCCAAGCCGGCCGTGCGTGCGCGACTGCAAATGGCGACGGGCGTTGGCATTAGTAACGTCGCTGCATTAAATTTGGCGATCGGTAAACTGTTCGACCACTTTACCAAACGCAACTGTCGTGCCTGTGCGATCTCCTTGCCGCCCGATTTTACACCGACCAAAGTTAGTGCCGCCGACGCCGATGCAGCGCTGGCAACGCTGCTGAAATCGGGCGAAGCGACGGACGCCGACGCGCGTCGCACCGTGGCGAGTTTTGTTTTTTGGATGCTGGGCGAATTTTGCGTCGAATTCAAACTGCCGTTCGATCTGATGATCGGCGTTAATCGTGCGGTCTATGCGGCCGGCGTGTTCCAGGGCCAAGACCTCTACGACAGCCGCGTCTCGCTGATCCAATACAAAGCACTGTTCAACGCGTTTCCGCAAGTCACCTTTCCGATCTCGGTACTCGCCAGCGTCACCAATCAAGAACTGGCCAGCTATGCTTGGATCTTTCCGAATGTCGTCACCAACGGGCACTGGTGGTACAGCAATACGCCGACGTTTATCGAACACGATTGTGCCGCGCGACTCGAAGCCGTGCCGCGAACCAAACAAATCGGCTACTACAGCGACATGTACAAACTGGAATTCGCACTGCCGAAGTTTGCCATGTACAAGCGGATTTTGGCGAAGATTTTGGCGCAGCGCTATTGCGAGGACCGCGGTTGGAGCGAGGACCGCGCGCTGGCGTTGGGTCGCGATGTGTTGGGAGGCAACACCGAACGGGTATTCGGCGTGGCGGTGAAGTAAGGGAAGCGGGAAATGAAGAGTGAGAGATGTAGGAAGTTGTTTAGCCGCTCTCGGCACGAGTGCGAATCGAGTGCGGAGTGCGAAGTTGGAAGTGCGGAGTAAGAGTGTTGAAGTGATCAGGACATCAAGTCGCGCTTACGATTTAGCTAAGGTTTTAACGTGCGAGTACGCGATGTCATCGTGCGATTCTTGACGCGGTGGCCGTTTCTTAGTCGCAGTCTCAACTCGAAACAACAGGATCGAGCAGTTGATCGACTCGGCCCGCGGGGTGAACGCGCGGCCGAGAAGTTTCTCAAGCGACTTGGCTACACGATCCTGCATCGCGGCTATCGGATCATGGGCGGCGAGCTCGATTTAGTCGCCGTCGATGGCCGCACGGTCGTGTTCATCGAGGTCAAAACTCGGCACTCTCACGATGCGGGCCATCCGACCGAAGCTGTCGACCAACGCAAGCAGCAACAATTAACCCAACTCGCGACGGCCTATCTGAAACGCTATCACTTGTTGGAGTATTCGTCGCGATTCGATGTGGTAGCGATCACTTGGCCCGCGCATCAACGCCGACCGACGATCGAGCACATCAAACATGCGTTCGAGGCGACGCGTTGAAAGTTGCAATCTAGCGTTGCGCCTTTTTCCACCCCCCGGCCGGTTCGATACTTCTAGCCGAGCTGCCCGCGTCGGGCTCGTGCCACACGCCGGATTGTAAGCTGCCAGCCGTATCGGATTTCGTACCGACAATTTTCAATCGCGTGGTTTCGGTTGATCGAGCCGCGCCGGTAGGCATGCTTTTCGATTTTTGGCCATCCTTGATTCCGCTCCAGTCGAAACTGTCGTTTGACTTAGCGTCGCCGGCCGAGGTTTCCGGTTGATTGTAAGCCACGGTGGTCGCCGTCGACTTTCGAGCGGTGCTCGACATCCGCGGCGCGCCTTCGATCCGCTTCATCCGAGCCGCCGGACCGGGCGATGGCAATTCTTCCGGTGCCGCTTCGGTCGGCCCTACTTTGTTGGGCATTCCGTCCTGGGGTATTGCTCGGGTGGGCCCACTTTCGATCGGAGTTGCCTGAATCGGACCTTGCCAAATTTCGCCGTCCGGCACACCTTCGCCGGACATCTCGCCGTCGTGCTGCGGGAACGCTCCACGGCTGACCACATCCGGCCGCGTATAACCGTAGTCCATGAAGTAAGCTGCATCACGCGATCGGGCACGGCGATGAGCATCGAAGTAAGCCTTGCCCGGCCAGGGGCCTTCGGCCAAGTACACGTCGTTGTATTCCAACAGCGATCCCTTGCGAAAGTGAACCTGAGCAATATTCCGATTGTAATCCGACAATGCTCGGGCATAGGTACTCAGCGCGTCGGCTTCGCGACGCTGGGCATCGAGCAACAGGTCCAATGTCACGGTGCCGGCTTTGAAGGCCGAGGCCACCGCTTCGACCTGAACACGGGCGGCGACTATGCGGTTGAAATTCGTCTGCATCAGCGTGTACGCCGTATCGAGCACGCGAACCGATTCGGCCAAACCATGCGAAAGTTCCAGTTCTTGATCTTGCAACACCGAGCGTTCGCGGGCCAACAGCAATTGCTGCTCGCGGACCGTGATTAACTCACGGCGAAAGCCCAAATTCATGCTGAACTGCACGCCGAGTTGTGACTCTTGGAAGTTGCCATCGGCCAGTGTCGAAAACGCATCGGTGCCAAGGATGCTGTCCGTCGCATTGGCCGAGTAGCCTTGACCGTTCTTATCCAACAGGTTCTCGCCCAGCCCGAGCCAGCGGTAGCGAGCCACGGCATCCAAGCGGGGCAGCAGTAAATTCTTACTGGCCATCAGTTCCAATTCGCGTTGTTTGATCCGCCACTTTTGTTGGCGAAGTTCCACGCTACGCGACAGTGCCTCGGCATGAATTTCGTTCCAATCGAAGGCCACGCGAGCGGTCGTCGGTTCGGTGATCGGCGCGATCAACCGGCCATCGGTCGCGGCCAAACCCATCAAGTATCGCAAGCGACTCTCGGCACGAAACAAGTCCGACAAGCCGGTCTCGACTTCCGAACGGAAGAAGAAGTATTGCTCGCGAGCTTGGGCTTCCTTGTCCAACTCGCCGCCTTTGCTGCCCGCAACTAACAGGGCATACACGCGACGCCAGGTCGCCAGCGCACTGTCGCGGCCGACCTTACGGGCTTCCAGATTGCGATAACCGAAGTACAAGTTCCAGTAGGCACCCTCGACTTCGTTCACCAGGTTACGAACGCCGGCTTCGAAATCTGCCAAACTGATGTCGGTACGAATTCGTGCTAGCACCACGCCGTCGAACGCAACGGTGCCCGCCCCGTTGAACGGATCAAAAGGACCTGCGATGCGATTAAAGAAAATTCCGGCACCCTGCAACAACGGCTGGCTGACTTGGGCTTCGAAGTTTTGGGTGTAATCGCTGGGCGACTCACGCGAGCCGGCGTTGCTATTCTCGTAAATCGTATTGGCAGCCACGGCAAAACGCGCACCCGTGACCGAGCGCTTACTTAACGTTGAGTTGAAAGTACCCAGATCCTGCTGGCGGATTCGGTTCAGGCCGAACTGTTGAAGCTGCGGGTTGGGCTCTAAATTTTGCGGGCGGTCGTTTTTCTCATAGAAAAAGCTGCCCTGCAATTGTGCGTCGAATTGCGAGAGCGCGCCCTCAGGGCCGAAATTCGGATCGGCCTCGAAAATTGCCGGGTCATACACCGTGGGAACACTCGCCGGAGATCGCTCAAGTGCGTCGGGCGATTCATCCTGCTGCGGGCGACTGCCGCCGAAGCTGGCCTGTCGACCGCCGAGGGTTCGCATGACCTTGCTATTCTCCAAGGCATAGCGAACCGCCGATTGTAGTTCCAATTCCCAGACCTGATCGAACTTATGGTCCGACAGGGTGAATGGCTGTGGAGTGCCCTGGACTTCGTCCAGGCTGCAAGTTTCGACATCGGGATGTTCGATGTTCGTCGCCATGCCGACATAATGCGACATGTCGCCATCTTCGAAAAAGTAAAATGGCTGCGTGGGGGCGCAACCCGAGATGACGATGGCCGTGGCCGTCCAGAGAGCCAGCAAGGCGTGCAGTTGCCTTCTCATTAGTTCGATTCCCAAAAGGGTGTCTGTCGCGTCGCAAAGCATCCGAGCAGCGACCTCAGGGTCGGTACTCGCTTCGGCACGCATGGTTTCGAGACTCGTCATCCCCCCGGACGACTTCCGCAGTTTGGGCAGCTTGCATGAAAGCGCGCTGCCGACCACGGATGATTCGGCAGAGAAAGTATCGACGAGGCAACCGTCAAACTTTGAGGAATCGTTACAAATGACAGAATCGGCAAAGTCGGCTCAATTATCCGATATTACGCAAAATTCTTATTTACCGCGGAGGCACAGAGACGCGGAGAAGATGGGTAATGGGGAGGAGTAAGAATTAGATTCCACGCTAGCAAGCGTGCTGACAGTTGCGATACCAAACGACGGGTCGGATTTAGTCGCGCGCTCTGAGGTATCACCACCTTCGTTTCGCGTCCTTTGCGCCTTTGCGCGACACTCTTCTTTGAACCGCCCGTGGTCATTGGTGATTCGGGCTTCGTCATTCGCTGCCTACAGATACATTCCCATGTAACCGCCGTGTTCGTCGGCCTGTTTCTGTAGGGCTTCGATGCGCTGACGAGTTTGCTCCAGCGTACCGGCGGCAATATAGCGGTCGAACTCGACCATCACCGAATGCTGCACCGATTCACGAAACCAGCTTACGACCGGCTCGGTCAGCCAGTCACAGGTCTCGTGTAAAAGCTCGACCTGCAAATGAGCTTGTTCGGTCTTCGTATCGCTGGCAGCGTCGGTCAACACCGTACCATCGAACGAGAATTCCAACATGCCCAACTCCGGCTCGTTGGTCAGGTGAAACTTGCAGTGGGCGTTGTATAGATAATACGAATTGAACGAGCCGTGCGTCTCTAATTGGTGCTTCAGCCGTTCGCAACGAGCCCGATACTTGGGCGACGCATCGATTGGAATGTCCATTCGCCCGATTGTGCGGAGCGGCAAGCAATCGAACTGGATTTCGACGAACTGGTTCAAGCGTGGCTCGGGGCTTGAGGTTAGAGGCTTGGGAATCGAGGCGTGAGACTGAGAGCTTGAGACTGAAGGCCCAATTGGGTGCCTGTGTTTTGCGACAGCATAGCACAGCCTGACGTATTGAACCAAGTATCACACCAAGAAACCTCGCGCAAGGGCGCGATGCCAATTTTAACGCGAGTAATTACACCAAGCGATCGGTATAAGCTCGACGCCAGCGAGGGCCTGTTATGCAACACCTATCGGCGTCGGCGACGCCTCCTACATCAAACACTTACTTTGCAGGAACGGTCGGTCTCACACTCACCCGTTGCGCCTGATTCCAGCCCAAGGTCATCCACCCGGATTCTGAAACCAACTCGGCCAACGGGAGTTTGCCCAGCTTTTTCCAGCGACCGGGTAGTTCCAACCCTTCGCTAACCAGCTCGGGTTTGAAGATTTTTCCAAACCGGCGCTCCAGAATCCTCCGCAACGATTGCTGCGCGGCCGATAGCCGGTCCTTGCCTTCTTCGAAGTCGGGCGGGAAAATTTTCAGATCGCCGTCGCGCACTGCGCGAATGCCGATCGGCCCTTTTTCGAGCTTGTACTTGGCGGTCACATTCATCGCCGGATAAGCCCGCTCGCCGGCAGTGTATTCCTCGCCGCGAATAGTGACGGTAAAACCGGCGTTGTCAAAATGAGCTTCGATCGGCTTGTCATAAGCAAAAGTGATCGACCAATCTTGTTCTTGGTCGGCGTCTTTCTGCAATTCTTCCGGAATTTTTCCGGTCAAGTCGATCATCAGCCGATTCATTTCGTCGTCGGTCAATTTACGCCCCGAGAGTGTGGTCGCGGCCATGTTATTGATCAGCGACTCATGCACGCGCAGGCTAATTTCGGCCGGAACGACGGGCGTGGGTGCCGGAGTCGGTGCGGCGATCTGCGAATAGTCGGCCTGAACGGCGCTGATTCGCAAAGTATTCGAAGTGCTGCTGAAACGCAGGTCTTCGGGAAATGCCCCGAAGCGTATCAATGGGTAGCGGAATTTATCGAGAAACCCTTGATTGGCCTGAGCCAAAAAGCTGACCGATTGCTCGTCGAGCCGGCTGTTCAGCCGGGTTTGGGCTCGCGACGAGGCGATGCGTTCGGCTTGCGATTTACTTTGGTAAACCTTTTTTGTGGCGATTTTCTGGATCAACCCCGAGAGATGCTTAGTGGTTACACCGACGCCGCGAATCGTGGTGTGGGTACTTGCCGCCGAAGTAGCCGGCATGCTGCGAAAACCGTATTGGTCGAGCATCAGCCGCTTAAAACCGTTCAACTGTGTCACCCCCGACGCATACACAACCGCCGGACCGTTCCGGCCGACCGTGTTCGAATACGCCGTGCCAAACAGGTTGAGGTCGATCGCGGCGTAATCGCGGGCCTCGTTCAAATCCGATCGCACGGTGCCGACCGTTCGCGCCCAACCTGTAATTCGTGTTCCAAGAATGACATCCCGCACGGGTGCAACATCGTTGATCGGGTCGTTAATCCCGGCACTCACGATACTTTCATTCGCCAACAGCAACAAATTGGGATGCTGGATTTGCTTGCGAACCAATTGAACGAGTTGCGGCGATTGGCCCGAGGCCGACAGCTCGCCCAAAATCAATCCGACGCGGGTGGCATCCCCTTTTTCCGGCGTTGTTTCGAGGGTCTCGATTTCCGCGGCCAGGGCGTCGAGCCGGCTCACGAAATGGTCTTGAGCCTTGGCGTCGTTGAAATTCGCCAGCCGGTCGGTGTAGATCCGTAACGACTTTGCCACGTTGGCAAACACCGGCAACTCGAAGCCGGGATAGCCGCTTTTGTAACCGGCGGCAATTTCGTCCAAAACGTCGGTGTCGGCCTTTTCGCCCAGGGCAAGCTGTTCGAGCATTTCGCTCCAACGCAAGTAGGTTTTCCAGGCCGAACCATTTTTTCCGTTAGCCGTTAAACTACGTTCAAGCTGGCGAATCGACTGGTCGAGGGCCGCCCGATGGGTCGCCAAATCGGCGGGTAAAATCGGTTTATACCCAGACCGGTTCGCACGAATCGAGGCAATTAGCTTCGCCAGAGGGCGTTGGTCGGCTGGGGCTGGAGCACCTGCCGAGGGCTTAGTCGCCTCGTGTAAGGGTTGTGCAATGGCCGTGGAACGGCCCGCGATTTCCATCGCGCAAACCGTTATGAATAATAGGCTTACTGCATGTCGCATACGCCACCTCCTTGGAGATTTATGTCCGCTCGACTGGGTCCGTCCCATTAAAATTGAAGCCATATAAACGCCTTGAAACGACGAGTTTTGGCTCGATGAAGGGTACGCCGCAGTTTGTGCGACCGCAGCGTTCCCTACATAGACTAGGTAACGCAAAGCAAAATCTCAATGCCAACATGACAAGTCCCCCAAACTACCAAGCTCTTGCATTCGGTAACGTCGCGTGTCCTAATATCCGGCTACCGGGGTTTGACCACCGTTGGTCGCGACCTCGCGCCGCCAAGAATTGCCGAACTGCTGAGTTGTTAGAACGGTTGAATTGAGGGATTCGAGACTCGAACGTATTTCCCACCTGGCGCTGAACCTTGAACGGACTCACCAACAGCGCCGCCTTGCCCACCGCACAATCAATATTCGCTTGATTGCTGCACCTCATGCCAACGACTGCATTCATGACAATGCAATCCAGGCACTGCGGACCCAGACACTGTACGTCAGATCAGACTTTAGTGGACGACCTCGTTGCCGGGCCGGTGGCCCGTAGCTTGGATTGAACATGTGTTTGTTAACTCATTTTGGAGGGATACCGAATGCTGAACCGAAATGCTCTCGGTTTGTTGGCCGTTGTTTTGGCCATCGCCGCGACCGTTCATGCAGAAGAGAAGTCTAAACCCGCTGTAAAGCCGAACCCCGTTTTGCCCCCGCTGGTCTGGCTAAACGACTACAGCGAGGCAATGCGTCAAGCAAAAAAAGAAAGCCGCATGCTGCTGGTCCACTTTCAGCAGAAAAACAGCGGCGAGTCGACGGCGATCGAAAAACAGCTTTCCAGCGTCCAAATGCGCGACAAGCTGGCGAATTACCTGTTGGCCAAGGTTTCGGTCGATGCCACGATGGAAATCGACGGCAAGGCGACACGGCTGCTCGATCATGCCGCCTTTTCCGAGCTGCGGCGCGGCCCCGGAATCGCCGTCGTCGATCTCCGGCACAAAAAAGAGTCCTACTACGGCCTGGTGGTCAGTGCGCTGCCGACTGCGGCGGGTAAATTCTTCCAGTTCCGAGCGGACCAAGTGCCCGTACTGCTCGATCTGCCCCCCGGAACGCTTACTCAACGTTCGATGATCTTTGCGGTTCGGACACATCCCGAACGCCCGGCCAGCGCCATCGGCCAGTCCGATCCCATTCTCTCCGATGAAGCCTCGCTACATTCTGCACACCAAGCTGCCATCGGCAACCAGGGCCATCACCAGTGGGGTAGCCGGTTTCAACGCATCTTGGGTCGCTTGAGCGGAAGGGCGCGCGGCGGAGCTCCGGCCGAAATCGTCGCCGAAAGCTGGCCCGGACAAGACCTCAACGACTCCTGTGTCGACTGCGTGCAAAGCTGGCGTCAATCGTCGGGGCACTGGTCGCGCGTGCAAGCCCAGAATGTCGGCTACGGTTACGATATTCGCCGCGGCTCGAACGGAATTTGGTACGCGACGGGTATCTTCTCGCAATAGCCTGCCGTTTAAGAGTAATGTTGCAAAACTAGCGCGCGGCCGGGTTTAACCCGGCCGCTTTTTTTACAGAGATGTACGTTTATTTACTTGCTAGCAGCGGGTGCGTTACATCATCTCCAAATCAACTCGGCTCAGCGAGATGCCTGTGCGGGTCTTGCTGCGGCTTTGGGTTATACCGACAGCAGTAACGTCGTTTTTTTAGCCACGATGTGGACAAATCGCCACGGCTGATGCCAAAAAGCGTGCTAGTCTTATTAAGCCGCATTGTTTACCCTTGCGCGCCAACCTAATATGTTCCGGAATTCAACCCCCTACAAAGCCGGGGGACTGAAACGGTTAGTAGCACGCTGTTTTCCGCTATGCTGCTCATGAAACAACACCGCCAACTCGACTGGCAAATGCCCGCCTCGATGGTGGTGTTGGGGTCGTTCGTATTTTTGCTGTCTCTGCTGTTGCTAGTAGGCGGTTGCGCCAATGGCCCCCGAATCGATCCCAGCGGACGACAAATACTGACCTGGGATCCCGCGCCAGTTGCCGCTCCCGTGGTCGCGGCCCCCGCTTATTCAGGACCGATCACCCGTGGTCCAACGTCGCGGGCGCCAGTTGTCGGTGCCCCCGTTCCCCTCAATCCACAACTGGCCCTGCCGGGATTAACGCTGACTCCCCAACGCATTTTTGCGCCGGTCGGGACCGAAGTTTTGATGGTGGCCGGTACTCACGACCAAGCTAACCCGCTGACGCCCTATCAACGCGTCGAATGGATGCTGTCGCCCGGCAGTGTCGGGCAGTTCTTGGCCGTCGGCGAAAGCGACCGCCCGGCCATCATGCGTCCGTTCACTCCGTCGCCGCAGAAAGTCAGCAACGACTACGCCGTGGGCGAAACGCATGGGACCACGCGCATTATTACGCGAGGAACGGTCGACCCCCACGATGACGTGTCGATTTTGCCGGGGCAAGCCTGGGTCACGGTCTCATCGCCGGTCGAAGGGTCGTCGTTTGTGACCGCCTTTGCACCCGAGTTGCAAGGCACGCTCGGCAATCGACAATCGAGTGTCATTCATTGGGTCGATGCCCGTTGGCTGGCCCCGCTCGCGGCCACGGTGCCGGCCGGCGGCCGTCATACTTTGACCACGAGCGTTACCCGGCAGACAACCGGCCTTCCCGCGACAGGATACCGTGTTCGTTATGAAGTCATTTCAGGCCCGGCAGCCGGATTTGGCCCGGCATTGAACGGCGGAGCCGAATTATCGACCAACGAACAAGGCCTGGCCGGCGCAGAGATTTCCCAACGTGTCGCGCAAGCCGGAGTCAGTATCATCAATGTTCAATTGGTGCGGCCGGCCAGCGGTGCGCCAGGCTCCGAATTGCTCGTCGTGGGTAACTCGCAAGTGCAGATTACCTGGGGCGATGGCGGAGCATCGAGCTTGCCGCTGGCCGATCGCCCCAACCCGGCGCAAATTGCTCCCGGCTTGCCGCTCGCCGGGCGTCCACTGCCGGAGAGCGCGGCTCC
>JAYTAU010000243.1:0-4533 GCA_043737375.1 Planctomycetia bacterium | reverse complement strand
GGCGGATCGATACCGGCGATTCGCGAGCGCATCGAGCAAGGCTGGCGCGCGGCGCTCATCGACCATGCCGGCGCGACCGAGATCGGTCCGTGGGGATTCGGCGACCGCGCCGGGCGAGGGTTATTTGTCATCGAGAGCGATTTCATTGCCGAGTTCATAGCAGTCGATTCAGGCAGGGTCGATTCAGGCAGGGCGGCAAGCGACGGCGAACTGTCCGAGTTGGTGCTGACCACGTTGGGCCGCGAAGGCTGCCCCGTGATCCGCTATCGAACCGGCGACTTGGTGCTGCCGCGCTGGAACTTAGCAGGCGTGCATTCCGAGGCGAATCGATTTGTGTTTCTCGAAGGGGGCGTACTCGGTCGAACCGACGATATGTTGGTCGTGCGCGGTGTGAATATTTTTCCGACGTCAGTCGAGCAGATCGTGCTTAGTTTCCCCGAGGTGGTCGAGTATCGCTTGACCGCACACAAAGTCGCGGCCATGGATCAACTGACCGTCGAGATCGAAGACCGATCGCAGGATCCGAGCCGCGTGGCCGATGCGCTGCAGGTGCGGCTGGGATTGAAGGTGCAAGTGAATCTGGTGCCGATCGGTTCGTTACCCCGGTTCGATGGCAAAGGTAAACGCTTCGTCGATCGACGGTGAGGAAAAATTGGCCGCGAATGAATACGAATGAAGGCGAATAGACACAACCATGCTTGATTCAACGCTGTGATCCGCACAAGGGGTTATGCTGCCATTTCGCAACGAATCCAGCTGACCGTTGCAATGCATTTTTTTCTCGATCTCCATGAATATTACTCCCACCCAAATAACTAAGTCCGGTGATAACCAATTGCTGATCGTCTGGAGCGACGGGCAGCAGCGCCAGTATACGTTTCGCGAACTGCGCGAAGCTTGCCCCTGCGCCACATGCAAAGAGAAGCGGGCCCACCCAGCACGGGTGAACTTATTGCAGGTGCTCTCGTCGGCGGAGACGCAGCCGCTGTTGATCCGCGGTATGACGCCGGTCGGCAACTATGCGTATGCGATCGACTTTAGCGACGGCCACGACACGGGGATCTTTACGATCGAGTATCTGAGGCAACTCGGGCGCGTAGTGTGAGGAGGGAAGGAGGATGTGGGAATAAGGAGGTGGGTTCGATCGCTGCATTACCACCGGAGGGTTTACATCGACGATGGCTCCGGAATATTTCGCTGGTTCTGAACCGTGATTTAACCCCGTTGAGGTAGCAAATCAGAGTCACAACCGAATGACAGCTTCACACCACTGTCTCTAGGCCCAAGATCCTAGCCTCAAAATTCGGGCCATTCGCGGCTAATATTCTTGTTTCACTTCGCGCCGGCAGGTGCTTTGCTTTTGGTTGCCTGTTTGCGCTGTTGAAATGGGTCGGATTTACCGGCTGCCGATTTTTGAACGTCGGATTTTTCGTCGTCAGATTTTACCTTGTCCGTTGTGGTTTCCGACCCTTCAGTCGCCGGCTCGTCGGTCTTAGGCGACTTGCCGGAATCATCGAGCGGGGGCAATTCGTTTTGATCAAGCGGCAAGCCGGCTCCGCGCAGCAGCGGCACTTTACCAAAGCTGGGTTCGTCCGCTTCGCTCGGCGGTGCGTTCGCGTCGGGCGTTTTGGCTTTGATCACATCACTTTCGCTGAGGTGAATCTTGCGATAGGTAGCTTCCGACACCACGTAATACCATTCGGCAAACCGCTCGTTCAAATCGCGGGCCTTACGTTCGCCGGTCGCGATCTTGTCTTCGTACTCTTTTTGTTTCCGTTCGTTTTCTTTCTCGATTTGTTTGCGCTTTAGAATCAACTCTTCCTTTTCATCGGCCGAAGGTGTTTTGACGGCAGCCTTGGAAGCGTCGGTTTTGGCAGCGTCTTGTTTTTCAACGTCATTCTTGGCCGCATCGTCGGTCTTCGCATCGCCCTTCGATGCCTCGTCGTTCTTCGCGGCATCTTTGGATTTTACTTCTTCGGATTTTCCAGCATCCGTGTTCGCTTCAGTATCAGGCTTCGCTGCTTGGCCGGGCAATTCGGGTACCGGCATCAGCATCGGTTCGGCAATGGTCGACTTATCGAAGCGAGCCGTCACCATGATAAAGCGATCGAGGCTTACGCCTTGGGAACTCTCGTCGTTCGGCTTCTGCTTGTCGCTTTTGTCGGCAGCTTCGTTCGTACTCCCCTGCCCGGCCACATCGCCGAAACGCAACGTATATTCGATTCCGTCTTTCATGCGGACCATGACTTCACCATTGCTCGACATGATGTCGACTTCGTCCTTGTCGTTGCGAATCGGGTAGAATCCGCGACGGATCAGCGATTGGACCGCTTGTGCATCGGCGAAAATCGTTTTTTCGGCCTTGAGGTTGCCGCTCATCTTTTCGGGCTTGCGATGGACGCTGACAATTTTCAAGTCATCGAGTGCCGACTTCAAGTCGTTGAGCTTGGCGTTGTTCAGTTCCTCGTTCTGACCCACCGCGACCGGAACCGGCTTATTGGCTTCGAATTTGAAGAGTTCCTTGAGAGTCCACTTGGACTCCTTGTCGTCGAAAGCCAAACTGATCGAGCTGCGCGGATCGTAGTCGACGCCCCCTTCTTCGATCGTGACGTTATAATCCTTCAACGTGACCTGGGAAATTTCCCAGCCGTCGAGCTTGAGCAAATCGGTTTCGATCCAATCGGCGAACTCGGTCGAAAAATGATCGCCGGGCAGTTCGACGCGATAGACCACGTCGTAGGGCAATTGCCGCACGAAGCGGAGCTTCTTTTCCGAGTTTTCTCCCAGCTTGTCTTCCTTGCCAATCACGAGTTGGGCCAAAGCTTTTCCGGATTTGTCGAGTACTTTGACCAATTTGCCGACACCGACGGCACCGGGCTTCAGCTTATTTTCGTCAGGTTCGATGACGCCATATTGCTCGTGATCGGCGGCGTCCTTGCTGACGACGCTCAACACGATCAGATCGACCAAGCTGGTGGCTGCATTGGCAACTTGCTTTTCGGCATCGGCGGGGTAATTGCTATGCGCCGGCAGCGACCAACCATTGGCCGTTTGGCTGACCTTGAAGCTGACCGGCTTGCCGTTCACTTCGTCATACGTCACCAGCTCGAGCCCGCGAACCGCCTTGGGATCTTTGAGATCGGGGAATAGCACGCTGCCGACCGTATCTTCTTCGACCATTGCATGCGGCTTAGGCAATGTGAAAAACGCGACCAGGGCCAGCACCGCAGCGACCGCGAGATACGAAATTGTGCGTGTATTGTCATTCATGATTAGTTTATCCTCAGATTCAAAGCTAAATCGCAAGCGAATGGGTCGTTACTCGTCACCACGCTCTGCGTGGGAAGTTTTTCCTCAGACGCTCCGCGTCCTTCGTTCATTATGCAACTCAAAACTAATTTCGCATATGTGCCGCAGAGCGGCTGTCGTTGCGTTCCCACGGGGACCGTGGGAACGAGAGACGGTCAGCACGTTCATAAAAATCGTGATCCGCAGTTCGCAATGTGTCTTTATTTGAGTCGGGCGCGATTTACGCCTTCGCGTTCGCGAGCCCGGCGGCTAAAGAACACACCCAGCCCGATCAACAGCGGAAAGATCGGCGGAATCAACAGCGCCTTGAGTTTGTAGCTATCTTGAATTTGGCGTAGGCCCGATAAGACTTCGATGTTCTTTTTCTCCACGCCGGTCTCGAATTTTTGATTGATGTTCTTCAAGCTTTCCACGAACCGTCGCTCCTCGGTCTGTTCTTGAACTTGAACGGCGATTTGGGCATCGCGAATATCGCGAGCACTGGCGTTGGCCTTTTTCAATTCTTCGATTCGCTTGCGAAATGCCTCGCGGGAGTCGGTTCGACTCTGCTCCAGCTTTTCGCGCTCGCGGGTGACTTCATCTTTAAGTCCTTCTTCCAACTTGCCGGCAGCCTTGCGAACCGATTCAACCTGTTCGTCGACGGCCGACAACGGTCGATGCACCGGGCGTTGTCGCACGCGAATCGGAACAAATCGTTCTTCGCCGGCCATCACGTCGATGGCGTTGAGTATGAAGGTGATATTGTCGAAGTTGAAGGTCACATCGCCTTCGTTTTGCGATTGCTGATTTCGGAGTTCGAAAAACTGGTCGTGCAAGATGTCGATATCGGCAATGATCACGACATCGAGCTCGTTGGATTTCTTCGCAGGCTTTTCCTGCTTGGCGGCTGATTTTTCGGATGTCGCCGGCGGGCTCTTGGCTATTTCGGGCGAACCTTCATCGGCCATCGGTATGTTAGCTGGGTTTGCCTTTGTCTGGGTATCGGCCTTGCCGCTGATACGAGCCGCCAACGTGTAAACCTCGCCCGTGGCACGCGATTGCAAGTTAAGTTGCTCGCCACGACCTTGCAAAGCGGACGAGGGAATTGCGCCGGTTGGATTGCCGGTTTTAATTAACGGAGTGAATGTGGTCGAGGCACCATTGATCTGCGACAACGCCCCGCCAAACGGCACCATGATCTCTTGCAAGTTGGCCGTAATCGAATTCTCGTCGTTAAACGGCTCT
>JAYTAU010000242.1:0-1740 GCA_043737375.1 Planctomycetia bacterium | reverse complement strand
CCGATGATCGTCGTTGGCAGCAGGATTGGGCTGATCGCGTATGGGAGCTTCAGCCGCGATTGCCGAAGATAAACCAGCCGATCCAGCGATCGGCGAATCTCCGATCAGCGAACCGCCCAATGCCAACGATAGCAAAACGGCAAACTGCTTGCGAATGCGTATTTCGATCACGGATATACCCAGGAAGTTGCGCGGACCAATTGTCACTCACGTCATGCGCGTGCGATCCGTAGTTGTTAGTTAGCGGCATTGCTTCCATTCAGTGCCGGCTCGATTTATCCTAAACCGATTATCCTAATCCGAAACATCAGCGAGGAAACAGCATATATTCCGTTCTACTTCAATCCGCTCGATCACCCACGGTTAATTCCAGTTCCAGGGTTTTGCCGCTACGGCGAATCTCGATGGTCACATCGTCCGCGGGTTTTTTCCGGCGAACGGCCTTCGACAAACTTTCGAAGTTGGCGATCGCTTGGCCGTCGAATTTGACCACGACATCGCCGGGCTTGATACCCGCTCTCTCGGCCGGACTACCAGGATTTACATGCGCGATTGTAGCATCCGTGGCACCCTCTTCTCCCACTACGCCAATCACGGGCCCCGTCGGCGATTGCGCGCCCCAGGCTTCACCCTTGACGAGCCGGTCCCAAGAGCCGCGGTAGCTCGATGCGGGCACATGGATGTTGGCCGATAAAGAATTTCCGATCCGACTGTGGATACCGACCACTCGGCCCTCCATGTCGAACAGCGGACCGCCTGAATCGCCGCCGACCAGTGTACAGTCAGTCGCCACCAAGCCGGCGTTGGCAGTTAGCACGCGACCGAAACGCACGACCGGCTTGCGGCCGCGTTGATAGCCGCCGGGATGACCCGTAGCCAAAACCCACTGCCCTATTCGGAGCTTGTGCGAGTCGGCCAGTTCGACCGTTTCCCATTCGCCCTTGTCGGTGATCTGCATGAGACCGGCATCAATGTCGTAATCGCAGCCGAGCGTCTTACCTTGCACCGTGCGACCGTCTTGAAGAATAAAGGTCACGTCGCGGCCCGGGGCACCGACGACATGTGCTGCGGTCAGCACATGCCCTGCCTTGTCGATGATCACACCGCTGCCTTGAGCCGGTCCGACGCGCACGCCGACCGTGGCGGGCAAAACTTTCTCGCTGAGCTTCTGCATGACCGTTTGCATGGCCTTCAGTTCGGCGACCGTGGCCGGTGCCGCGCCGGCAAAGATCGTCGCGGCATCACGCGATTGCGGTTGCTTGACGGTTGTCGTTGTCGCAACGATTTTTTTGGTGACTACCGGCGCAGCTATTGACGGCTTCGGCGTGTCTGGTTGTTTGGTCGACTTGGCCTGATTGGCACTCGCGGCTGGTTTTGTGATCGGAGTCGATGGACCGGCGGACGATTTGTCAGCCGCTAAAACCGTAGATTCTGCCAACGGAGCAGCGGCCGTCGAACAGGCCAGTGTGATCACGGCCAGCGTGGTGTGGATAACGATGGATCGAGGTCCGCTTTTCATATGTCCTCCGTACCAGCTTGCAACGCAAGCGAGTGAATCGCTTCGCAGTTCACTCCTGTTCCAGCTCCATCAATAAACGACCGATATCAATACGTAAGGCAGGGCGATTCGGCCCAACAATCGTGCAAAACACAATCACCGGTACAACCGGCATGCCTCGCCCTGTGAGTGGATCGAAGCATTGTGTAGTAGCTAAGGGGGCGAACGAAAAATAACTTCCC
>JAYTAU010000241.1:0-4554 GCA_043737375.1 Planctomycetia bacterium | reverse complement strand
TAAGACTCATGGTTATCCCGATCAGACCAAGCCCTGCATCGTGCAATCGTTCGAGATTGCAAATCTTAAAGAACTCGCCGGAATGATCGACGTCGATTTGCTGCAGTTGATCGACGAACCGCATAAGCAACCGGCCGATGTGGCCGCGGCCAAAGGCAAGCTAACCTATGCCGAGATGATGACTCCCGCAGGCCTGGCCGAAATCAAGAAGTACGCCTGGGGCGTGGGGCCATGGAAAGAGACCGTCATGCCGCGCAATCTGCTCAATCAACTTCAACCGCCGAACTCATGGATCGCCGACGCCCACCAAGCAAACCTCAAAGTGGTTGCCTATACTTTTCGCAGTGAATTGCGTTATCTGGCGGCTGACTACGGCGACGATGCACTTTCCGAGTTCACTCGCTGGTTCAAGCTCGGTATCGACGGCGTGTTCACCGATCAGCCGGACTTAGGCGTGCGGGCGAAGGCGGCGTTTCTAGAGGTGCGCTAAGATTGCGAATCTGGGTCATAATCAGTATTGGGCGCGTCGAACTACCCAATTCCATTCGACGCACGATTTCGACATGACGCGTTAATACAGTCAGTCTCCGAAGCGACGTAAGACCACGATTTATCGTCCGAACCGAAAGACTTCGGCGTCGGCGTTGGTCCGCTGAAAAAACAAATCGACGATCAGTTTTGCGGCGATCATACTAAACGTGATCCCGTTGCCGCCGTAACCCAGCGCAAAATAGGCATTCGGCTGGTCATCGGGCTGCCCGATATAAGCCAGCCCATCTTTCGTCTCGGCAAACGTACCGGCCCAAGCATAAGCCGGTACAAATTCAATCGCCGGGAACAATTTGGAAAACCGTTTTTGCAATCGAGCCACTTTACGATCGACTAGTCCATCGCGTTCGTGGTCGTCTGAGAACGTTGTATCTTCACCGCCGATCATTGCGCGACCGTCGGCCGTCTTTCGAGCATAGAAATACGGTCGCGCCGATTCCCATAGCAGACAATCATCAGGCCAGCCGATCGACGATGTTAGCGGCTCACTGACGACGCAATAAGTGCTGTGCAAGCTGCCGACATCTTGTTTCAGATATTTGTGTGATTCATAGCCTGTTGCGTAAACGATTTTTCTCGCAGCAATTTTGCCGTGCGGAGTGCGTAGCAATACGCCGTCGGCATCTTGCCGGACATGCTCGACCGCGGTGTCTGCGTAAGCGCGCAGACCGTTGAGCATGGCAGCGCGCAGCAACTCTTGCGTAAAGCGAAAGGGATTGATCTGCGCGTCGCCTTGCGAAAGAATTGCTCCGGTGGCACTGATCGACGACCTCGCGGCAAGCTCGTCGCGCTCAAGAAAACTGACATCGAAACCATGCTTTCGCCGACATTCGAACTCGCGTCGCACGCGTCGATAGTGCCAGCGGCTACTGCTGAAATATAAACTCTCGTGACGCGAGAATCCGCAATCGTTCGGCAGCTCGCCGACGATTTGTTCGATCTCGTCAACCGCTTGCTGCCCTCGCCGATAGGCATGGACCGCATGCGGTTCACCGACTTTCGCAATCAACTCGTCAAGCGGAGTATCGACTTCGTACTGCAATAAACCGGTACTCGCGGCTGAGCTGCCCGCGGCAAGTTGCCCCCGATCGACCAGCAGCGTATTGACCCCGGCCTTAACTAGAAAATATGCGACCAGCGCTCCGGTAATGCCGCCGCCGATCACGGCGATTTCGCACGATGCATCGCCAGGCAGCCGCGGCGCGACGAGCGGCTGATCATCAATCGCGCACCAAAAAGACAATCCCGAACGAACATCCATAGACTCGATTTCATCAACAGAGAAGTGAACGGAAGTATCTGGAGGGGTCTGAATATGCGTTGGCGATCTGGCAATAAAGCAACAACCATACCGATCTTCTGGGCGAATCGCTTTTCAATCGTCCTCCACTCCGTTTCGGTTGTCGTATCGCTTTGATTCGGTTGTCGTTTGGCTTTCAGAAGGGATGGAATCGGGATATTTCTAGCTGCAACTTAGGGGCGAACGAAAAATAACTTCCCGATATTTCCAACCCTCACCAAACCCTCTCCCACAGGAAAGGGGATTTTGTGAGGAAAATTATTTTCGTTCACCCTTATCGATAGTATTCTTTCGGCGCATTTCAGCTCGTCCGTCTCACGCCCTTGACGCAAGTACTGAATGCCAATAACCTTTAGACTGCCGACTATAATTGCCGCGACATCCGACCGCAGACCGATATTTGAGTTTTGTCAATCGTCGCGCTGATCGAAAGCATATTTTTGATGGGGAATGGTGTAACGGTAGCACAGCAGTCTCTGAATCTGCTTGTCTAGGTTCGAATCCTAGTTCCCCAGCTTCTGCTTCAAACCCATCGTTCGGCCGCATACTGGGTATATGTCCGACACTGCCCTGCCTACCGAACAGCGCATCGAAATCGACCTGACCGGTCGTGAGCTAGGCGGCTATCGGCTGTTGCGACGACTCGGGCGTGGTGCCATGGCCGAAGTTTATTTGGCCGAACAAACGTCGCTGCGACGACAAATAGCGCTCAAGGTTCTCAAGCGCGATTTGGCCACCGACGAAAACTATGTGAAGCGTTTTCACATGGAAGCTCAAGCCGCCGCGGCGCTGGTCCATGCCAACATCGTCCAAATTCACGAAGTCGGCTGCGTCGATGGCATTCATTTTATCGCCCAAGAGTACGTCGCCGGGCAGAACTTGCGCGAGCTGATGCAAAGGCGCGGTTCACCCGATCTGAAGCTGGCCCTCTCGATCATTCGTCAGGTCGCCGCGGCACTCTCGAAGGCCGCCGACCAGGGGATCGTACACCGTGACATCAAGCCCGAGAACATCATGCTGACCAAGGCGGGCGAGGTAAAAGTCGCCGACTTTGGTCTGGCTCGCATTACCACCAATGGCGATGCACTGAACCTGACTCAGGTCGGCGTGACGATGGGGACTCCGCTGTACATGAGCCCCGAACAGGTCGAGGGGCGATCGCTCGATCCACGCAGCGACATTTATGCACTGGGCGTAACCTGTTATCACCTGCTGTCGGGTCAGCCGCCGTTTCGCGGCGATACGGCCTTGGCCGTTGCTTTGCAACATTTACGCACCCAGCCCGAACGTTTGGAGAATGCTCGGGCCGATTTGCCCAGCGGATTGTGCCGCATCGTGCATCGCATGTTGGCCAAAGAGCCGGCACAGCGTTATGAGCACCCTCGCGATTTAATTCGCGAATTGCGGGCTTTGCAGGTCGAGCAAGGCTTCGATCAAACGGTCGAGGATGACGATTTTTCGCTGGATACCGTATCAACGCTCGGAGCAACTTCGTTCGCGGCGTCATCGACGATGGCGACGCAAGAATTGGCCTCGTTGATGAAGACTCAGGCGCTATTGCGACCCGACCGCCGCTGGGTACGTTACTTGATCGCCGGCACTCTAGCGGCATTTTTGATCGGCGTGGCGTTGGCATTCGCCACGCGCGAACCGGCGTTGCTTGCCGGATCGAACGATCGATCGACAGGTCCTAAACCTCAACCGACGGCCGAGGCGCAATATGAGTCGGCCATGCTATCGGCAAATAGTGCAACCGCCTGGAAAGCGGTGTATGAGAACTTTCCCGCAGATAACAAGTACGGCCCGCTCGCTAAAAAACAGCTTGCCAGTTTGTATCTGCAACGTGGTGAAAACGACCAGGCCCTGCCGCTGTTCGAACAGCTCAGCAAAATGTCGGGCGAAGCGGCTTATCAATCGTTCGGCTTGGCGGGGCTATGTGTGATTCATGCGATCGAAGGAGACGACATTGCACTAAACTCGCGACTGCTGGAACTGAATACGCTGACCAGTCCGGCTAAGATGTCAGCCGCGCAACGCGCGAATATTCTCGACCCGCACATGATGCGATTGATCCAGGTGATTATGACCCAAAAGAAACAGCAGTTCGAAGAATCGACGCGGCGGGCAACCGAGCAACTGCTGGATAGCTTGAACCTGGGCGCGGATACGAAGTCGCCGGATTGAAATTAATCTACCGCGGAGACACGGAGTAAACCAAGGAAGTAAACCACGAAAGGCACGAAAACGAAACAGACGATTGTGTCGTTAGTATGAACCGCGCGGTTTCGGGCGTACGCCAATCATTGTCTCCCGTTTTTCTTTCGTGCCTTTCGTGTCTTTCGTGGTCAAAAACGACTAGTTTCTCTGTGTCTCCGCGTCTCGGTGGTTAATCGTTTTTCCTTGGTGATGCCACGTCGCCAAACAATGCACGTAAACAATACTGCGACCAGGTTTCGAAGCGGCCCAGATCGGCTAGCAACACTTCGACCGGGGCAAAGCCGCTATCGAGCAAGTCGATCTCGCGCGGCGTCATGGCAGGTTGTTCGAGTTCGACAACATGTACCACCCCCAGATGGACTTGTCCGACCGGCGACTCATCATCGTTGATCAGTCCGACGCAGCGCTGTGTGAACGGGCTATCGATCTGCACTTCTTCGTCCAATTCACGCTGCATCCCCTCGGCATAGGGGACAGCATCGTCTGAC
>JAYTAU010000240.1:0-4555 GCA_043737375.1 Planctomycetia bacterium | reverse complement strand
TCTGATTCTGGTTCGCATCATTTTGGACGCGCAGGTTACCCACCGCGTCGTACGACATGCGGGTGATCGGCGCGACGAGCGTTGGCAATCCGACAACGGCAACGGCCGGCTGGGTGATCGTGATGTTATGGCCCGCCGCATCGTATTCGTAGCTGGTCGTGTTATTGCGCGGATCGGTCTGGGCGATCAACTCTCCGGCGTCGTTGTAGAGGTATGCGTACTTCGTGGGGCCGCCGAAATGATTGGTTGCGGGCAGGGTCGATTCAACGCGGCGATTCAGCGAATCGTAGCGGTGCATGGTATCGTCGGCTTGGTTTGCCGATCGCCGGCGCCGCTCGAGGTCGACATTGCCTGCCGCGTCGTAACGGTAGTGTTGCACCTCGACGGGCGTTCCGCCCTCGGGCGGCGTAACCAACACGTTGGTCACCCGGTTGAGCGCATCGTAGGCCGTTTGGGTGACATGCGTGAAGCTGCCTTGGCCGTAGTCGATGCCGGGCCGCGATTGCTTGGTGACATTGCCGTTGTCGTCGAGCGTGAAGTTGGTGATAGGAACGGTTTGACTACCGAGGCCGCCGGGCGCAAAACCGGTTTGTTTGGTCAAGCGATGCAGCAGGTCGTATTCGTAACGAGTCTCTTTGTTCAGCGGATTGAATTCGGACTTGAGATTGCCGGCGGTGTCGTAAAGATAGCGAGTCGATGAATTAGGGTGATGGGGGTCGACGAACAAGGCACCGGCCGTATACGAGTGCGGCAAGGACTGCACGACCAGCATATTGCGCTGATCGTAGGTATAAGTCGTCGCGTGTTGATAGGGGTCGATCTCGGCAAGCAGGTTTCCGTTCGCGTCGTAGCGTTTTTCCCGAACGGCGGCTAGCGACGAGGTGGAATAGCTGTAGTTAAACGGCACGTGGGCTGTCGAGGGCAGCGTCGTACGGACCAAGCGATTCATCCCATCGTAGCCGTAAGCGGTCGAGCGATCATAATGATCGGTTTCAAGAGTCAGATTGCCGCCCGCGTCATAAAAATAGGTGGTTGTAGCGGCAACGCTTTCCATCGTCGTGGAAAACCGCGAGACCAGATCGGCGGCCGGTTGCACGAGTTGTCGCAGTCGGCCCAGCTTATCTTGGTAGTAGGTGGTTGTGCGCGCGGCGGCCGGCGCGTCCATCTGCTGCGTTACCGTGCGAACGTTGCGATAAGCGTCGTACGTGAAAGTTTGGGTCGATGGATTCGTCCACGCGTCGGGGGATTCGTTTTGGCCCGCCGTGACGGATTGCGGCAGCCCCTTGAACGGTCCCGTGGTGTGGAATTGCGTCGTGGTAAAGTTACTTCGGCCGTCGGTCTCGCGCTTGACCTGCCCGCCGAAGCCCTCGTCGGCAACGGTGGTGTATTGGTAGGTGGTGACTAGATCGGTTTGAGAAAGCGTAGTGAGATTTCCGAAATCGTCGCGGCCGAAGCCGGTTGTATTGCCATTCCGATCACGCTGCCAGCTAAGTAGCGAAAACTGGTTGCCGTAGTACCATACTTCGTAGATCTTCGCCGGGGGATCTTCGGGATTGTGCGGCTGGGACGAATCTTGCGGGTAAGTCGCTTGGGTGAGATTGCCGCGCGTGTCATACTGGTATTTGGTCACCAGTTCCTGATTGTGATTGAGCCAGCCGCCGGAACCGATAGGTTCGATCGACTCGGAGGGCAGCCCATGCTGATCGCGTTTGGTCCGCCAAACATAATGAACGGGGGCAGGAGCGTTTTGATCCGAGGGAAGGGTCGTGCCCAGGCTGACCGGCTGAGTTGCTGCCGTCAGCAAGCCGAAAATATCGGTTTGATAATAATGCAACGCGTTGCGAGCATCGGTGTACATAGCACGGGGTTCGGATGGTCCGCTTGGTGCGAGCGAATGCCGCGTGCCGATGGCGTTGTTGACAACCGGTTGGCGAATTGCGCCGATCCCATCGACGAGAAACGGCACGATCTTCCATTGACGAAGTTCGGCCGCTCCGGCTGCATTCAAACCCGGATTGGTGTTTCCGCTGGAATCGGAATTGGTGACCTGCGAAACACGATCGTGTTGATACGAGACGATGGTCTTGTTGTTGCGAGGATCGTTGATCTGCGAAAGCTGTCCGCGCGGTCCGCCGTACTGGTAGCCGTAGGTCGGAGCGGCCGCATCGCCCACGCTCGAAGGTAAATCGGCGCCTTGGTCTGGATCGGGCAGTGTGATGCCGGTCAGTTGCCCGCCGGAGATTGCGAACGTGGTCTCGAGACCGAGACGCTTGACCTTCCGCACTTTATTCGACTGATACTCGTATTCCGTCGCAATGCCGTAAACATCCGTGACGCTGACCAATTCATCCTGGCGGTCGTCGCCGTCTTTGTCGTCATAGGTGTAAAGCGTTTTGTTCTGATTGCGATCGATGACCTCTTTCAGCAAGCCGTGCTGATTGAAAGTCGACCGATTGCCATGCTTATCGAGCAATGTATACTCGCCGCTTTCGCGGAAATCGCCGTCAGGATAATTGATAGGATGATGGTATTGGTAGTGGTAGCCCCCGTTGTGATAAGCCAGATCACCCTGTTCAAGATGATTGAAACTCCCCTCGGGCGTTTTGTAGTTCCAGTCGGTGGTCAGCCGTGCGCCGTCGGCCACGACAATTCCATTGGCGTAGTTGTCGCCGCCGGGCAGCTTGGTGCTGACACGAACCGAGACCTTGCCGCGTTGATCTTCGGGAAGTTCCGTGAGAGCCGCATCCAGCTCGGGAATGAAAAATCCCAGGCTGCGCCAGGCGGTGCCGTCGTCGTAGTACCAATAGGTATTGCCGGTGAAGCCGGATGATGCCGTTCGTTGGTTCACATAGACGGTTTTGTTTTCCCCCGCTCCAACAGCCGTACCCGAGGTGATGGTATAAGGCACGTTCGACGCGCGATCGGCACCGGGCGTGTACCGCACGAAGACCTGATACTGTTTCTTCGGATCGAGTTTGTCGAAGTTCCATTCGACCCATTGCTCTTCCTGTTTCAGACCTGCAGGGCTGTAGCGGTAGTCGTGCGCACCGCTACCCGACCACCAATAGCCGCTATTACCCGAACCCCAGGCACGCCAGTCGCCGGCTGTGACATTGGTTCCTTCGCGATCCCGGTCCTGCTGACTGTCGGCGTCGAGAAAATGCGTCCAGTACGAGTAATTCCACCAATTCGTTGTTTCATACCAGGCGGTGGTCCCGTCGCCTCGGATCAACGCGGCACCGCCGCGAGTTTCCGCACCCAATGCACCGAGGCGGGAACCCGAGCTATCGGCAACACCATCGCCGTCGGGCAAACGATCCGCGCGCGCCGGAAGATTTATTCCATCGCTGAGCACCAAGCGATCGAGTTCGTCGAGCCACCAGCGCCGGCCGAATTCGGAGTCGCCCAGAGCGTCGCTCACATTATTGATCAGCTCGAGCGTACCGCGAACGGTGCGGTGGACTGTTTGTCCATCGACCATTGCGCTGAACTCGATGTCGTATTCGTAGTGGCCGGTCGGCAGGCGATCTTGCAACCCATCGGGCGCCAATAGCACGAACCGCAGCTCTCTGCCCGGGTTGGCCGATAAGTATGCGTTGAGGTTCGTACTGAAGGATGTCGATTGACTCAGCCCACCGATATTGAACTTGCCGGAGATCTGACTGGGGATTTGCCCTGCGCTCCAGGGAAGCTTGACGATCGCTTCGGCGATGGGGCGGAGATTGTCGTTCGAGCGGTAGGTCGGCGCGCCATTGACGACGGGCATGACCAAATGCACCGTGCCGTCGTGCGCGGAGACATCGATCACGCCGTTGGAGATCGACGCGGCGAGCTCGCCGGTGCTGAGCACGTCGTTACCACGGTATACCGACGTCGACAAGTAGTCGTTGTCGAGAATGGTGACCGATGCGGTTGTCGGCAGATTGCCAAGTTCATACTTGGAAAACGATCGATAGTTATCCCAATGTGACCAATAAGGATCGGAATTCCAACTACCATAATAGTCGTCGTAACTATAATAGTTATATGCCGGCATGGGCGCCACAAATTCGTTTTCCGCCGTTGGCACGTTGATGAGCGAATCATACGCTTCGGCCGTAATGAGCCGGATCGTTACGCTTTCGTCCCATTCGACGAGTTGGTCGTCGATAGGATCGATCACCAATCGAGTCGACGAACTGCCGTGCGGAATTACCGCCCAGCCGACCTTAGTATAGGGATCACGGGCCAGCGAGCCGTAGTTGTACCAGTACCAGGAATGGTAATGATCGGTCGTAAAATCGTAGTTCGAAGAATCGAGGACTTGGTCCAGGGCGTTTTGTTTCGTCGGATCAACGATGACTTCGTAATAGACCGGTAGTGATCCATGCAGGTCGCCATCGCCTCGACTGATGGTGAATGCCGCCGAGTCGCCGTTTTCGTCGGCGATTTGATCAGTTGCTGCCACGGTCACGGTGCTAACTGCCGTGACGCGAACAATATCGTGCAGTGAACCATAGTCCCAAGTCGCATAACCATCGCCGTCGGGGTCGATGTTTACGGAAATCGAATAGTG
>JAYTAU010000239.1:0-4556 GCA_043737375.1 Planctomycetia bacterium | reverse complement strand
ATTCATTCCGTTTACGTTTGGTCGATCGATGCTGCAAGACGGAATGAATTCCGTCCTACCGCAGCATTGAAATCAGGCCGGCAGGTGCGGTAAAATCTGTCGTGTATGACTTTATCCTGCATGACTCTGCGTAAACCCATCCCATCGGCGAAACAAGCCGACGCAAGTGCGCACTAAAGCATGGCAATATGCGGAATAATTCGCGCGATATTTCATCGCTCAGCTTTACTGAAGTGCAATGCTCACTTGGGTTAACGAAGAAATGTCGCACGAATTCAGCACGGATTTATTCCGCATTTTCGGGAATTTGTGACATGTCGCGGAATAATGCCAAGCCGGCGGGCTGAGGGGCGAACGAAAGATAACTTCCCGATATTTCCGACCCTCACCCCATCCTCTCCCAGAGGGCGAGGATTTTGGGAAGAAGTTATTTTTCGTTCGTCCCTAGCTTCAATGCGGGAACGATACCGAGTCGAAATGTACTCTTTGCGTCTTCGCGCGAGATCCGAATGCGTTGGCTAGAAAGTGATTGTTACGCTGCTTTAGGACCGACCGATAAATAACTTCCGGGGTTTTTTGCAAGGCGGCACATAATTCGGCGTGCTAGCAGATTTGAAGTCGGGATGTTATTTATCGGTCGGTCCTTAGTTCCTCCGCGCGAGCTCCAAATCGTGCTCGGCCATCATCGTCACCAACTCTTCGAAACCGATCGTCGGTCGCCAGCCTAACTTCGCGCGAGCATGCGTCGCATCGCCGAGCAACAGATGCACTTCGGCCGGACGAAAGAATTGCGGATCAGCCACGACATGCTCGCGATAATCGAGTCCCACCGCGCGAAATGCCGCATCGCAAAATTCGCGCACCGAATGCGTTTCGCCCGTCGCGACCACGTAATCGTCGGCCGCAGGCTGTTGCATCATCAAATACATCGAGCGAACATAATCCAGCGCGTGTCCCCAATCGCGGCGCGCGTCGAGATTGCCCAACGGCAGTTGTTTGATCTGCCCCAGCTTGATCCGTGCGGCATAAGACGTGATCTTGCGCGTCACGAACTCATACCCTCGACGCGGCGACTCGTGATTGAACAGAATGCCGGAGCAAACGAACATGCCGTACGCTTCGCGATAGTTGCGCGCCAGATGAAAACCGGTCAGCTTCGAAATGCCGTAGGGCGATCGCGGCGCGAACGGCGTGGCTTCGTTTTGCGGCGACGAAGGGGCGTTGCCGAACTGCTCGCTCGATCCTGCGAAGTACACCTTACAACTCGGCACGCTCTGGCGAACCGATTCCAGCACGTAATGCGTACCGTCGATATTGGTGCGAAACGTCGAGAACGCGTCTTCGAACGAATGCGATACGAAACTCTGCGACGCCAGATGATACAACTCGTCGGGTTGCACTTTGGTGATCGCCGCGAATAGGCTCGGAAAACTTTCCAGACTGGCGGCGTGGAGTTGGATGCGGTCGAGAATGCCCGCCAGACGCGAGAGCCGATGCGAAGGGTCTTCGAGCGCGACGCGCCGCACCAGGCCATGGACTTGGTAGCCTTCGGCCAGTAGTAGTTCCGCGAGGTAAGAGCCGTCTTGTCCGGTGATACCTGTGATGAGTGCGCGCTTCAAGCAGATAGTCCGTGGTCAGGCGAAAGTGTTCAGTGTTCAGTTTTCAGTGGCGAGTGGTCAATTGTCCGTGATGAAGGCTTGGGTTTGAATCGTAAGGTTACGGAATTTTGCCAACTCTCATCTCACGTTTTCACACTTCCCCAAGTCCCAAGTCCCAAGTCCCCAGTCTCTAGCCTCAAACCTCACCCCCCTCACACCATGCCCCACTTCTTACGCAAAAACCACTCGGTACTCAGTAACGCCACGATCACCAAAAAAAACTCGGGCTTATCCCACGGCGTGCTCTTCGATTGAGTTTCGACTTTTAGTTCCGCCGGCTTTTGTTTGAGCTCTTCGAATAACTCGCCCAAACGTTCTGGGGCAATCGCTTCGCCGCCGGGTGTCATCTTGGCAAGTGCGGCCATCACTCCAGGTCGCGCGGCCGGGTTGTCGAGTTCCAAGTCCTGATGATGCACCGTGAAGCGACCTTCGGCCTTGCCTGTGCCCGTGGTGACCACCACTTTGTAATCGCCGGCGTCTTTGGTTTCAATGAACGAACCCACCACACGGTCGCCTTGGCGCGAGACTCGCACCGGCCGACGTTGACCGTTAGGCAACACCACTTCGGCCGTAAACTTCGCGTTCTTTTGTAGGTCAGGGTCGGTCGTGCGTAAGCCGGCGGTAAACTCGACACGTCGGCCAGGGCTGTAACGCCGCTGATCGAGCTTGACCCACACGCTGCCCTGCGACGACTCGTCCACCTTGGCCAACCAAAGCACGACCTGCCGCCAAAATCGTTTGTGCAGATCGCCGAACCCTTGCATCGACCATTGCCAAGTTGAGTCGCCGCCGAACGCCAACACGCGACCGTTGCCCGGCTCGATCGCTGCGATCAGCACTTTGTTATCGGGCGTGACAGCCAGCGGTCGCGCGGCGGTTTTTAGCGTGCGGAAAAAATTCGCTCCTTTCAGCGGCGGCAGTTTCTCCCACTCGGCTTTGTTGCCGGCTCGCGGGGCCAACTGCATGAACGACACACTGTCGCCGAAGCGACTGTCAGGCAGCATCTTCAAAGGCCCAGGCAAATGCACGCCGGGGTCTTCGATCAGCGGGTCTTCGAAGCGCTGCCGCGTTTTGAGATCGAGCTGGCCGACTTCGATCGGCAGGATTTGCGCCAGAGGCGTGGTCTGATAGCCGCCCGCCCAAAAGCTATGATAGCCCCCCAACATGATCAGCCCGGCTCCGGCATCGACCGCGGCGACCAGGGCTTGCAGATCTTCGCGGCGGAACACGCTGCTATCTAAATCGCCGATGATGTATACGTCGTACTTGCCTGGCGTAAACTGATCGGCCATATCGATCGGCCAACGCTTGCGATCGCGCGCGTCGAACAACTCGAAGTCGACTTGGATGTCGGGCGAGGCTTGCAACGCACGCCGCAAAAATCGCTGCTCGAGCCGAGCCGAACCTTCCAGATACAGCACGTTCAGCCCGCCGTCGAGAACCGTCACAAACGTACTAAGCTCGTTGTTGGTGGTCACCAGTTCGCTGATTCCCTCGGGCGGTAATGCTCGCAGCGTGAGCTTCCATTCGCCGGGCACCAGCGGAATATGAACCGCATTGACGGGAATCTGTTGCCCTTCGGCGTTCGCCTTGGCGATGACCGTGGCAATGACATCCATTTTTCCCGGCGCAGTTTCGTAGAGCACTTGCACCGGCACATCGACGTTGGCTAGGCCGTCGACGCGCAGCGTGCCGGCAATCGCCAGTTCGTTTTTGACATAGACCGTGGGGCTGACCAACAGATCGGTCATGGCGATATCGCGCGATTGGCCGACGCTGCGCTCTTTGCCAAACACGACTGTGTATAAGGGCGCGCCCAAATCGCTGAGCCGGCGCACCGGCGTTTGCGGCGCAATATCGCGCGGGGCGAACGCCTGTTGAGCTCCGTCGGACAACAGCACCATCGCGGCGATGCGTTTGCCCGACTCGCGGCGCAAAATATCTTCGATCGCAGCGCCGATGGCCGACTGTTGCCCCTCGGCCGCTTCGCCCAGATTGAAGCGGCCGTCGGCAAAGTCGACGTTCTCCAGCTCGGCGTCAAACGTGTAGAGTTTGATCTCGAAATCTTCTTGCAGTGATTTGAGTTCCGGCACGACTTCGGTCAATCGCTCGCGCAGCGCGGCCCAGCGGCTACGCGCGCTGACCCCTTCGTCCTCGACTTGCATACTACGCGAGCGATCGGCCAGCACGATGACCGTGGCTGGCAGCCGCTTGTATTCGGTAAACACATGCGTCGGCCGCAGCATGGCCAGGATCACCAACGCAAAAATTGCCAGTCGCAGCCCGATAAGCGTGTAGCGCCGCACAGGCCGCATCCGTCGCAGCTCGGGACTCAGCAGCATGACCAGCGCCAACAACCCAGCGGCGAACAACACGACCACCGTCGTGCTGTTGTAAACCGGGTTGAGGTGCCAATCGCCCATGCTGAGATCAATGTCGAATGTCGAAATTCAAATGTCGAAGGAATGACGAACGTCAAAGGCCTCGCGCAAAGACACGAAGGCGCAAAGATAGATGCACTACATCATTCCGACATTCGCATTCATTCGTATCCATTCGCGGCCATCTTCTGTTTTCTTCTCGCTGTGTACTCCGTGCCCTCTGTGGCCTTCGTGACTTCCTTTAAAATTTGCTCAATTCCGCGTGATCGTCTCATGCAAATTGAGGATCGTACGCGCGACACTGGTCCATGCCGCCAATTCCACCGCGTCCAAGTCCTTGGCTACCGGCGACAAACCGGTGGCAATCAGCTTTTCGGCCGCCGGCTTATCGGCGGCGAACTCTTTACGGTGCTTGTCAAGCAGGGTTAGCAACACGACTTGTTCGTCGCTGTTTGGATTGCGAGACACCGCAGTAGCAAAGCCAAATCGCAAGCGGGATTCGTCCGAACTATTGGAC
>JAYTAU010000238.1:0-4560 GCA_043737375.1 Planctomycetia bacterium | reverse complement strand
CGAATTGAAAAGTCTTGTTCGAAGTCATTGAATTCCGCGATCCAGCTTCCTCACTAGCCCCCGACCCCTGATCCCCGACCCCTTTTTTCCTCTCCGTGGTGAATTTAATCATTTGACCTAGAGCGGGCGCAGGCCACTCAATAGCACCCATCTTTCACACCTCTAGCGCTCGGTTGGCCCGTTGTGAACGGTCGCTAAAAACGCTATATTAAGCACACCAAAATGGAGTGCTTCGCGGGCAAGAAATCGGCCGAATTTCTCGGTCATCGCCCGCCATTCTGAGTTCATCTGATTTCTGACGACGCGCGGCGATTTCGAGCTGCTCGAACGGGATAACTCCGGTCGGTTGCTGCGTTGTCAGACGCTTTAAAAGGATTCACCGTTGGCCGACGAAAACGTGCCCGAGCAGCCTGACGATTTGACCCCCGACGACGCGCAGGCCGACGACGCTCAGCTCGACCTTGTGGCGAAGCTGGCCATCGACATGAACGGCGGTCGGATGCTCGACCTGCCCATCGAGCAAGAACTGAAAGACAGCTATCTGACATACGCCATGAGCGTGATCGTCAGCCGCGCGCTGCCCGACGTTCGCGACGGCCTGAAGCCCTCGCAGCGGCGAATCCTCGTCGCCATGAACGACCTCAGCCTGACTCCCGGCGCGAGTCGCGTAAAATGCGCCAAGATCTCGGGCGACACCAGCGGCAACTACCATCCGCACGGTGAAAGCGTGATCTACCCCACGCTGGTCCGCATGGCGCAAGAGTGGAACATGCGCCACGTGTTGATCGACAAGCAAGGCAACTTCGGCAGCATCGCCGGATTGCCCGCGGCGGCCATGCGGTACACCGAAGCCCGCTTGTCGGCGATCGCGGCGATGATTCTCGACGACCTGAAACTCGACACGGTCGACTTCGTGCCGACTTACGACGAGCGACATCAAGAGCCGACCGTGCTGCCGTCGAAGTTTCCCAATCTGCTGGTCAACGGTGCCAATGGCATCGCCGTCGGCATGGCGACTTCGATCCCGCCGCACAACTTGGGCGAGGTTTGCGACGCGCTGGTCCGACTGATCGATGATCCCGACGTATCGATCGACGAATTGCTGGAAATCATTCCCGGCCCCGACTTTCCGACCGGCGGCATCATTATGGGCCGCAGCGGCCTACGCCGCGCGTATCACACGGGTCGCGGCACGGCAATTTTGCGCGCCCGAGCGCGGATCGAAGAGCATGGCAAAAATCGTCATCGCATCGTCGTGACCGAGGTGCCGTTTCAACAAGCGCGCGATCGGGTCGAAGAACGCATCGGCGAACTGATTGCCGAAGACCGCATCAAGGACATCTCGGCCGGGCGGAACGAAAGCGATCTGAAAGAACCTGTCCGCTTGGTTTACGAGTTGAAGAAGGGGGCCGATCCCGAAGTCGTGCTCAATCAGCTCTATCAATTCTCGCCGCTGCAAGAGACGTTCTCGATTATCTTTTTGGCACTGGTCGACGGCAAGCCGCGCGTGCTGGCGCTGAAGACGATGCTCGAAGAGTTTTTGCGTCATCGTGTCGGCGTGATTCGCCGGCGGACGCAATTCCTATTGGCGAAAGCTCGACAGCGCAAACACACCATCGAAGGCTTGTTGTTGGCCTTGGCCGACATCGACGAAGTGATTCGGATCATTCGCTCGTCGCGGACTCAGGCCGAAGCCAAGGCGCGGCTGATGGGCTTGGAAGTCGCGGCCTCGCTGATGCAACGCGCGCTGGGAGACGAAGGCTTCGGCTATTTTCAAAGCGAACGCGGAGTTGCGGACACGTACACGCTCACGCCCGTGCAAGCCGATGCGATTCTGCGGATGACGCTCGGTCAGTTGGTCAACTTGGAACAAGAAAAACTCGGCGCGGAGTACAACGAAATCCTTACCGAGATCCGCGAGTACTTGCGGATTTTGTCCGACGATAAGAACATCCGCGAGATCGTGCGGAACGATTGCCTGGAAGTGCGCAAGAAACATGCCGACAAACGCCGTACCGAAATCAGCGGCGAAGAGTGGGGTAGCATCGACCTTGAAGATCTGATCACCGAAGAGATGATGGTCGTGACCATCAGTCACAACGGCTACATCAAGCGCACGCCGGTCAACGTGTATCGCGCGCAACGTCGCGGCGGCAAGGGCCTGAAAGGGGCCAAGACCGAAGACGAAGATCCGATTCAGCATCTGTTCGTGGCCAGCACGCACGACTACTTGTTGTTTTTCACCAATCAGGGCAAAGTCTATTGGCAAAAAGTTTACGATCTGCCGCAGTTGGCCCGCGAGAGTCGCGGCCGCGCGGTGGTGAATTTGCTCAGCTTGGCGCCGGAAGAAAAAATTGCCAACTGCATCGCCATTCGCGACTTCAAAGCGCCCGATCATTTTCTGTGCATGGCCACGCGCAAGGGGCTGGTCAAAAAGACTCCGCTCTCACAGTACGGTCGGCCGATGAAGCGCGGGTTAATCGCCATCAGCTTGCGAGAAGGAGATGAACTAATCGACGTCGTGGTCGCCAAAAAAGGGGACGAGTTGGTGCTGTCGAGCGAGCGCGGGCAGGCGATTCGTTTTCGACAGGCGACTGTCCGTTCGTCGGGCCGCAACTCCAGCGGCGTGCGCGGCATTCGCTTGCGCGGCGAAGATAATTTAGTCGGCATGGTCGTCGCCGATGAAGACGGCGCACTGCTAACCGTGTGTGAGCGCGGCTTTGGCAAACGCACGCCGTTCGGGCCGAACAATCCGTTGGACGACGAGACCGAATTGACCAACGGCGAAGCGGTCAACGGCGATGCCGAGGGTGCCGTCAATGCGCTGGTGGCTGAAGAGCCGATCGCAGGTGAAGACGCAGTCGAAGGCGAGCTTGCCGGCGATGATTCGGCGACGGATGAAGATAGCGCGGGTGAAGCGGATGGTGAGGAAAATAGTCCCACGGGAGGGCAGCGCTACCCGACCAAGGGTCGCGGCGGGTTGGGTGTGCGTGACATCAAAACGACCGACCGTAACGGCCCGGTCGTGGCCATCGTGCCGGTGCATGAAGATGACGAGGTGCTGATGATGACCGCGCGCGGCAAGTTGCAGCGATTGGCGGTGCGCGAGATTCGGATCACGGGCCGCAACACGCAAGGCGTGCGGATCATGAACCTCGATGAGAACGACACGTTGGTGGCGGTCGTGCGCGTGCCGCCGGAAGAGAAGTTGGAAATGTCGGAGGACGTGGCGGAGCGAGGCGCGGCCGATTTGGGCGCGGCTCAATTAGGAATCGGTGATCGACCGGCCGCCGAGGGAACGCCGATCGAACTCCCGCCACCGGGTGCGCTGCCGCCGCCGACCGAATAAAAGTCTCGCGCAGAGGCGCAGAGTCGCGAAGAAAGGACGCAGAAGAATTGGCCGCTGTGTGTCGGGTGCCATGCCCACTGCCCTGAGTGGGCATGAGCGTTATGGTCAACTACGATGGGAAGTACGCAGCGGGAAGTCGGCCGCGAATGGATGTGAATGAACGCGAATAGGGAGTTGACTGCTCATGTAAAGCCGCGACCATTGGTCGCGCCCGAGGCGTGCATCAGCGTCGATCGCGACCAATGGCCGCTGTGTGTCGGGTGCCATGCCCACTGCCCTGAGTGGGCATGAGCGTTACGGTCAACTACAACGGGAAGAACGCAGCAGGAAGTTGGCCGCGAATGAATGAACGAACGACTACGCCACTTACTTGGCGTCCTTCGCGCCTTTACGCGAAACTTCCTTCGTTTCTCCCGCATTTTCATCCTTGGCGTCTTTGCGCCTTGGCGCGAGGTCCGTCTCGTCTGCACGCATATACACAACGCTTGCTGGACGTCTTCCTAGAACCGCTAGACACCCGACAAGAAAGGCTTGAACAAGTGTTCTTGCAGTAGCTAGGTTCCACGCGAAGCTCACTGTCACTAGTGCGATCACAATGCTTGGAACAGCGAGTATTGCAGGCACCCGTTGGCCGTCGAATCTCATGAATACGGCCGCCAAGAGACAAGATGACACGAATAGATGGGTCGCGTACGCGGCTAACACTAGTCCCAGACTTTGCTCATTCGCCGCCCGGTCCGCAACAATTTTCCCAGTCATCCACGGTACATAGACATCCACATACGCCAGTCCGACAAACATCAGCCCTGTGAGCAGCTCCACCAGCGGATAGCGCGGCGAAATCTTGTTTCCGCAGTCATAGCATTTTCCCCGCAACATCAGCCAACCGATGATCGGCACGTTGTGATACCAGCGAATGCCGTGTTCGCACTTCGGACAGCGCGACGGCGGATAATTCAGACTCAAGCCGCGCGGCAATCGATACACGACGACATTCAAAAAGCTGCCGATGATTGCGCCGAACACGAACACCCACACGGCCGAAAAGCCGGGATGCTGTTCAATGAGTGTCGCGATCTCGTCCATTCAGATTCACCACGGAGACGCACTGGCACGGAGAGGAAAAAAGGGGTCGGGGATCAGGGGTCGGGGGCTAGTGAGGAAGCTGGATCGCGGAATTCAATGACTTCGAACAAGACTTTTCAATTCGC
>JAYTAU010000237.1:0-1753 GCA_043737375.1 Planctomycetia bacterium | reverse complement strand
CACGACGTACTTGTCAGGCTAATGCCCGACTTACGGTTTCGCTTCGCTGCCACTTTCCTCATCGTCCTCTTTGATTTCCGCGAACATCGGTCCGCCCCACGCATCGTAGATCGCCAGCACGTTGAGCAGTCCGGCGATCATGGTAAACACTGTGCCTAGTTCGTACAGCGCGCCGAATCGCAAATGCCATTGGCTGAGCTGATTCAACTCGCCGTTGTAGTCGACGCCTTGCTGCGCCTGGCGACGCCGGTATCGCATGAAGTCAGGGCCGTCTTCGAGAAAGTCGTCGGGCTGAAAATCGGCACGGTTGGTTTGGAGTTGATCGTTGGCCCAAGCGGTCGGCACGCGCTGACCGACCAGCACCGGCGGAGCCATAAAGCCGTTCCAGAGCGGGGCCTTGGGGGATTCTCCCCGCGTGCGATTGGCCTGAATCAGCGCCGGCAGCGCCGGCAAGCCGGCCGCGACCTGACACAAATACGCATACCGCGCGTCATCTTGGAACGAAGTGCGGCCGTCGTTGGCCCGAAACGAGGCATACACCACGCGATTGCTACCCAGAAAAATGCCGTACAAAAACGTACCCAGAATACAGACCATGAACAGGCAACCCTTGCCCCAGCGTCGCTGATACAAGTGCCCCGCTCCCGGCACGAGCCACGCCAGAAACGCTGCTAGCCAGCGGTCGCGCAAGTCGATGTTGATCATGTCGGGCGGCGGTGGAGATGTGCCAGCGGGCGCTGTTGACTTCGCGTTGGAAAGATCTGAGCTCACGGCGGATTGCCCTTTGAATCGTGACGGAACATGATGTTCGAAAACTTGCCGCGGATCGGCGTTTACCAAACACCGCCCGGCAATCAAGTTATCGCCAACCAAGTTATCTTAGTGGCCGCGAAACCGTCGGGCCAGTGCAATCTCCAGCCGCGGGGCGGCTCGGTGCTGCGGATGCGACGCTTGATGTGTGAGGCGTGAGGCTAATATTGAACGCAAAGTTACCGTCAGTCACACACGGTTGCTTAGCGGTGCGGCCATCGGCCCACTCGTGGCATCGGGTGGAACTCGGTCGACAGTTCAACTAGCTTCGCCTGCAAAGTGTATTCGCCCGGCGACTTAAAATCTTGGCGAAGGCGGTCCCCGTCTTTGTAACTTCGACCGGCTTTATAATAATTTCATACAACACGGGCGAGCGGGGTATCGTAAAGAACCGGGATGTCTTGGAATTAGACGACGGCATCCCTAAGGATAACGGCTGGGCTTTCACCAGCATTTGCTCCCGGCAGTACGATTATAGCGGATCAGACTAGTCACTCAACGGTCCCAGCTGCTGGCCACGAAACTCGCTTGAGCCTGATATCTTGCAGCAACTCATCACCCACCACTCACCACTCGCCACCACTCAGCCCGCCACGCTGATCACGCCCAACTCCTGAAACACATCGTTCACGCAATCAACGTCGATCTGCGTGAGCCCTTGTCCGGCACCGGCCAACAACGACAAGTTGGCCAGTTGCACCAGCCTTCGCGGCACGCCGTCGCTGAGGCGGCAAAGCCGAACCACGGCGTCGTCGGTGAAGATCGCATCGCGCCGACCGGCCTGACGCAGTGCCGTGGCCAAATATCCGGCCGTGTCGGCGTCGTCCCACGGTTCCAAATCGGTTCGAAGTTCGGCCAGGTCGGGCAAGCGGCTCCCCAACCGGCGGACGTTGCCCGTGGTCGCCGTCAGAATGATCGACAGTCGCGCGGCGGGCGAACGGTC
>JAYTAU010000236.1:0-1754 GCA_043737375.1 Planctomycetia bacterium | reverse complement strand
ATCAAAATCCCAAGCCGTTCGTGTGGACCGCCGACGCCGACTCGATCTTGAAAAAAGTCGCGAAAGTCTGTCAGCGAATTAATGACTCAGGACACTAGCGCAGGCAATCAAGACTATTCCGCTTGGCACCGGCTACGCCATTTGGACCGGCATTGGCGCGGTGGGCGCGATTGTTGCCGCTGTCTATTTATTCAAGGTCGAGGTGATGTCTCCGGCCCGCGTTGCTTGTTTGCTGATGGTTGTGGGCGGAATCGTCGGCCTGAAGGTAACTGCGAAAGTTGAAGTCCCCAAGGTTGACGCTCGGCAAATCGGGGGCTGACTTTTATCCCGGCAACTCTATAGAATTCGACGTAGCTCGGCTGCGGTAAACCGGCCGCTCGCTCCAGACAACGCCACGCGCAGCGGACCCCGCTTCGGTTTGGAACCAACGAACGGAATAAATTCCGTTCTACTTTTGCACGGAATAAATTCCGTTTTAAATCAATGCCAGAAAAACTTGTCATCATTGGGAGTGGGCCCGCCGGATGGTGCGCGGCCACGTATGCCGCGCGGGCTCAGTTGCAACCGCTGGTTTTCGAAGGCGCAATCACTGAAGAAAACCGGATCGCCGGCACACTGCCGTTGGGTCAACTGGCGCTGACGACCGAAGTCGAAAATTATGCCGGCTTTCCCGCAGGCGACCTCGAAGCGTATCTCAACCATTCGATCGCGGCCGATCGTCGTTCAATGATGGCTCCGCATAGCAAGCACGGTGTCAGCGGGCCTGAGCTGATGGAACTGATGCGGCAACAAGCGGTAAACTTCGGCACGCGGATCGTTACCGACGACATCGTGAAAGTCGATTTCAGCCGCCGGCCGTTCAAACTGACATCGCTCGAAGGCCAGGTAACTGAAGCTGCCTGCGTAATTATCGCCACCGGCGCCCGAGCCAACTATGCGGGCTTGCCTTCCGAAGACGCGTACAAAAATCACGGCGTCAGCGCCTGCGCGGTTTGCGATGGCGCATTGCCCAGGTTTCGCAACAAGCCGTTGGCGGTGATCGGCGGCGGAGATTCAGCCGTCGAAGAGGCCACGTATCTGACAAAGTTCGCTTCGAAGGTTTACTTGGTACATCGTCGCGATTCGCTGCGCGCTTCGAAGATCATGGCCGAACGGGCGCTGAGTAACCCCAAGATCGAACCGGTCTGGAACCACCAAATGGTCGAAGTCATGGGCGATGCGAAGACCGGCGTCAACGCCATTCGACTGCAGAGCACCGTGAATGGCGAAGCGCACCAGCGCGACGTGACCGGCATTTTTCTGGCGATCGGCCATACGCCCAACACGGCGTTTCTGGACGGGCAACTCTCCTTGACCGAGAAAAAATACGTCGTCTGGACGGTGCCGTTTCGAACCAACACCAGCGTCGAAGGAGTGTTTGCGGCAGGCGACGTGGCTGACGACTACTATCGTCAGGCAATCACCGCGGCGGGCAGCGGCTGCCAATCGGCGTTAGATGCCGAACGCTGGCTGGCGCATCACGGCGTCGAGGTCGGCGGCACCGAGCGTTGGTGACGATGTAACCCTGACCTACGAAGACGGAATGAATTCCGTCCTACGTAAAATCGGAAGACGGAATAAATTCCGCCCTACGGGATAATCGCAATAGATTCCGTCTTAGAGGCTGTCCGAATACTAGCATTGTCATAAATGTTGATTTCGTCGAGAGTTGTTGCATTCCCTTTAATCCCTGGAGTGCATCATGCGATTTTTCA
>JAYTAU010000235.1:0-11141 GCA_043737375.1 Planctomycetia bacterium | reverse complement strand
CAGACTGCGCGTGACTTCGGCCACGACATCGGAATCGCGAATCTTGAACGTCGCCGTCTCGATGGCATACGGGCTGTTGTACTTCGGAATCAGCTCTTCGCGAATTCGACCGGAGCCGTGACAAACCACGCTTTCGGCATGTTTACCCAGCAGGGCCAGGCAAGGGCTGACGCAATGCGTGGCGTAATGCATCGGCGGCAGGCCGGGCCAGTAGTTGGGCCAACCGTCCATATCTTGCTGATGGCTGCCGCGCAGAAATTGAATACGACCCAACTCGCCGCGATCGTGCAACTCTTTGACGAACAGATATTCGCGGCTATAGACGACGGTTTCCATCATCATGTAAACACGACCGCTGCGGCGTTGCTCTTCGACGATTTGCCCGCACTCGTCGATCGTGGTCGCCATCGGCACGGTGCAGGCGACATGCTTGCCGGCGCGTAGCGCCGCCAAACTTTGCGCGGCGTGATCGGGAATCGGCGAGTTGATATGGATGGCGTCGACCGTAGGATCTTTCAATAGTTCGTCGAAATCTGTGTAGCGTTTGGCGATGTTGAATTTATCGCCGGCCTTATCCAGCTCGGCACGATTGCGACGACAGATCGAATGCATCTCGGCATCAGGATGAGCCTGATAAATCGGAATGAATTCCGCACCGAAACCGAGCCCGACAATCGCCACGCGAACTTTGTTCGAATCTGCCATGATCACTCCCAGCTTGCAAGAAAGTTAACGTCGGTCGCAATCTAGCGGCTGCCGGCGGTAGCGTCAAGAAAAAGAAGCGCGCGGAGCGAGGCCAATAAATGCTTTCAGCCCTTGGCTTTGCCGGGGGGTCGATTATGCGGAGGCGTTCGACACGAATACGAGAATGAACGATAACTTGACTTTCGCATGTCCGGGGGCTGAAACATGCCGCGGTATTAGCCAACTAATGTGGTGCTTATAAATCTGACGCTCGCACTAGAACACCATCCGCTTGCGATTTAGCTCGACAAAGCGCTATCATGCGAATTTGCTCGCTTGCCAGCGCTCTCGATGTGCGGTAACTTCGCTGGGGTAAACTGCCTGTGTCAAACGTCCTGTGCGGAGAAACGTCGGATGGATTGGATCGCCCCGCTAATTACCCTGACGGCAATGGAAATCGTGTTGGGGATCGACAATGTGATTTTCATTGCGATTTTGGTGCAGCGGCTCCCGCCGGAGAAACAAGAATTCGGTCGGCGGGCCGGGCTGGGGCTGGCACTGTTCGCACGATTGGCGTTGCTCTTCGCCATCAATTGGATCATGGGATTGATCGTCCCCGTCTTCACGTGGAGCGACTTGGGTTTAACCAATTGGGGATTGCCTGCCGATTGGTTCGCCGAACCGGAAGTCAACGAAGTCACGCTTAAGGATCTGATTCTGTTCGGAGGCGGACTGTTTCTGATCGGCAAGAGCGTACACGAGTTGCATGCCAAACTTGAAGGCGAACATGGTCCTAGCGGCGCAGCGGGGGGCACTACCTCCATGGGCGCGGTGCTGATTCAAATCGCGTTGATCGATATCGTGTTCTCGCTCGACAGCGTGATCACCGCGGTCGGCATGGCCAAGGACGTAACCGTAATGGTGGTCGCGATGGTGATTGCCGTGGGAGTGATGGTGGTATTCGCCGGCGCAATCAGCAAGTTCGTCAACCGCCATCCAACGCTGAAAGTACTGGCACTCAGTTTTTTGATCTTGATCGGATCGATGCTGGTGGCCGAAGGGATGGGCGTGCATTTCCCGCGAGGCTACTTGTACTTCGCGATGTCATTTGCACTGGTCGTCGAGATGATGAACCTGCGGCTGCGAACCAAAGCTAACGACCCGGTCGCGTTGCATGAGCCGCCGCCGGTTGATCGCTAAAGCGATCGGGGGTCAGGGAGCAGGGATCTGGGGGCAGGTGTTGGCTAAGCCGCGAAGCGCGAGGCCGACCCTCCGTTTTCGCGTCGTATCAATCATCCCTCGCTGCCCGCTGCTCGTCCCTCACCCCTCACCCCTCACAAATACCGCTCTAAGTACCGCCGACTGACTTGGTTCATGGCCTGCATGTTCTCAATCAAGTAAGCCACGCCGTTGGAATCTTTGACCATCGCCCGCTGGGCATCGATGCGACGAATGTCCTCATCGCTTTTCAGCACGAATCGGGTGCGACCGCGATCGGTTTCGACTTCCCATTCGCACGGCTCGTTGTTCGTCGAAATCCAGATCACTTGTTGCAACAGCGGCATGAACTCGCGCTGCGCGAGTTCCGCTTGAATGATTTCGCGCACAGCAAGCGGTAGCTCGCCCAGGTTCGCAATCCAGAGCAGTTCGCGACCGTCTTCATTGCAAAGCGAAACGCCAAACTCGGGGTCCGAAACCGGAAAACCGCGAATCGGCGTTACGCCGACATGCTGCACTCCATCGGCCAAGGTCGCGACCAGCCGGCCGAAGGCGTCGTGATGCAGCTTGAGATGTGACAGTTGATCGCCGTTCGAATGTTGCATGATCATCGACTGAACCACTTCAACGAAGGATTAACCACAGAGTCACCGAGGACACCGAGAATGCAGAAGAAAAATGTTTAGCCGCGAATGGATACGAATGAACGCAAATTTAAACATGAAATTAGTGCAATCGCGAAACCGGACGAACGAATTAAACTAGCCCATTTTTTAAGTTGATCGAATCGAAATGTCCTCTCGGTGCTCTCTGTGACTCTGTGGTTCATCTATTTTGTGCTCGGTAGTTGCAGCTTGAAGCTCAGTTTAGTGCTATTTGGCAACTTTCATCTCACGCATTCCGATCTCACGCTTCCCGAATTCGAACCGGGTGGGCCGTTGGCCTCACCGCTAAGCATCCCTCGCTTCGCATTTCCCATTCCGACTTTCCCATTCCTTATATCCCCACGCCCTGGATCAATTCAATCTGCGCTTGGTGCAGCCGCGTGTAAGTGCCGCCGCGATCGATCAATTCTTCGTGCTTGCCGATTTCGACAATGTGACCCCGCTCCATCACCACCAATCGATCGGCCCGCCGCAATGTGCTGAGCCGATGCGCGATCGCAATGGTCGTACGGCCTTCGATCAAATTTTCCAGCGCTTCTTGAATCTCGCGCTCGGTCTCGGTGTCGACCGAACTGGTCGCTTCGTCGAGAATCAAAATCCGCGGGTCGATCAACAGCGCCCGCGCAATCGAAATGCGTTGCCGCTCTCCGCCCGAGAGCGATTGCCCGCGCTCGCCGACAATCGAATCGTAACCGTCTTGCAAACGCAAAATGAACTCGTGCGCTTTGGCCGCCCGCGCGGCGGCGATGATTTCGGCGCGTGTGGCTTCCGGCCGGCCGTAGGCAATGTTCTCGGCAATGGTGCCATAAAACAAAAACGGATCTTGCAGTACGATGCCGATATTGCCGCGATATTCCGAAATGGGGAACGAACGTACATCGTGGTCGTCGACCAAGATCGCACCTTCGGCGACATCATAAAATCGGCAGATCAAGTTGATCAACGTACTCTTGCCGGCACCGCTCGGGCCGACCAGGCCGATCATCTCGCCGGGTTGAATCTTGAGGTCCAAGCCGTGTAACACCTCGCGCGTGCCGTATTTGAATCGCACGCCGCGCAGCTCGATCGAGCCATCGATCCGGCCGGGATGTACCGGTTTGCTGGGTTCGGCCACACTCGGCTTTTTGTCCAAAATTTCGAAGATGCGGTGCGCACTGGCCGCCGCGCGTTGCACGGCGGTTACCATGCGAATCAACTGCTCGATCTTGGTATAAAATCGCGCGATGTAAGCAACGAACGCGGTCAGCACTCCAACCGTGATCGCGTTCTGAAAGACTTGATATGTTCCAAACGCCCAGACGGTGAGCAGTCCGATTTCGGTGAGTAGTGTGACCATCGGGCCGAAAAACGCCCACACGATATTCACGCGATCGTTCGAGTATAGCACGTGGCGATTGGCGACTTCGAAACGTTCGACCTCGCGGTCTTCTTGTGCGAATGCTTTGACCACGCGAATGCCGGGAATCGTGTCGGCCAACACGCTGGTCATGTCGGCCCAGGCGATACCCGACTGACGGAAGCCGCGCCGCAAGCGGACTCGCACCCAATGCACCAGCCAGACGATCAGCGGAAATGGAATCAGGGTGACCAGCGCCAGCATCGGGTCGATGGTCAATAGAATGATGGCCGTCATGGCGATCATCAACAGGTCGGTAGCGAAGTCGATCAGGTTGAGCGAGAGAAAATTGCAGATCCGATCGGAATCGCTCCCCACGCGCGACATCAAATCGCCGGTTCGCTTGCCGCCGAAAAACTCCAGCGACAGTTCTTGCAAATGCGCGTAGGTGCGGCTGCGCATGTCGGCGGCAATACGCTCGCTGACCCAGGCCAGCACAAACGTTCGCCCCCAATCTAAAATCCAGCCGGCAAACGCCGCCGCCGCCAATCCCCCCAGTAGCCACTTCACGATCGACCAATCGACGGGCAGCCCATTCTGATGTGGAATCAACACATCGTCCAACAGCGGCATCGTAAGATAGGGCGGCACCAAAGTAGCGGCCGTACTAAGCAGCGTCAGCACAAATCCTAGCGCAATCATTTTGGCGCGCGGCTTGGCAAACTTGACCAACCGGAACAGCGCCGAGGCACCGGGCGGCGCACTCTGCACCGCACATTGAGGGCATTCACCGTCGTCGGCCGAAAACGCGCTACCGCAACTCGGGCAGATCGACATCGCGGCGGGCACGTTTTGCAATCCGCTACGGGCGGCTTGCAGACGTAGGACAAAACGCCCCGCGGCTGCGGCCCGGCCCACGGTGTACCGCCATTGGGCCAGTCGCTGCTCCGAGCTGATTAATGTCAACATACCGACTGTGGCCAAGTCGCGAGTTTGCAACGTGGTGTCGTCAGAAAGACTCCACTCCTTCCAGACGACAGCTTTTCTCAGATCTCCGTTACCCAGGCTATTTGCCAGAGGCTGGCTGGCCAACAATCGATGGTTTGTAACAACCAATAAACCGTTGGTGTAGCGCAGACGGTCGTCCAAATCGAACTCGAAAAATGCGACAACTACTTCGCCGGTTTGAAGTTGCGCATCGATCCCAGTCACCCAACGCACAGGTAGCGAAGCTCGAACGTCGGCTGAAATTTCCAAAGCTTCTGGCTCCGCGAACGACATGACAAAGCATGTCAAAGCAGGGGTAGGTCGTTTGTCTGGCCCGATGTTTGCATATTGCGGACCCTGTCGAAGCCATTATTGCTTATTAGCAGGCTCTCGAACTCAACCCAGAACCAAGAATCGGGCATGGAGTGGGTAGCGAACGATTTAGTTTTGCCGATCCAATCTGCAATATCCGGCAATCGGAAAAAATCGGTTGCAAGCCGTGCGGTAAAGTGGCAAAACTAGGGTGTGTCGGAAAAACGAATCGACTGGGGTAGGCTTTTCCTTGACTGAGAGTGGTGGAAGATTACTATATCATATTCGAGGGCTTGCATAGTTTGGCGAGAAGATGGGGAGTTATATCGGTTGGCAATTCGAAACGGTTTTGACGGCCAAGATTTTTGTACGACGATCGTAGGTGGTTGTAGTCGAAATGTTGCCGAGCTTTCAATCGCTAGTTTACCGTTTTCAAGTCCCTCGAAATCAAAAATTCGTAATCGAAATGGTTACGCCGCTAGTTGTTCCGCCATTTTCCTACCTTGATTGCGCAGTCTGCCTAAATGAATGAGTGTTTAGGTTGAGTTTCAAGTTTTTAGGCTGCGCTCCTGACTGTTCTCATGTCGGCTAAGACTTGACGAAATGTGTGTGACGCAGGATCGCACCACCGGCATCCAACAGTCGAAAACATGTTGAACGCGATCGTAGTTGATGTAATGACCGCAAGGCTTCTCCAAGCTAATCGTTTTTATCGCGCATAAGCATTGTAACGAAATAAATCATCCAAACTATTTTTTCAGCCGAAACAACATTCGAGTCTCTGCGTCATGCCAATACCAACGGTTTGGTGAACACAAGACTAGAACCGTTGCGGCAAATCGCTCCGAGCTATCCAGCTCGTCTTCTGTCAAGCAACGTTTCATTCCAGGCAACAGTGAGTTTTCTCAAATGGAATTTCGGAAGGTGCTGGCGTTACGTGGTCCCAACTTTTGGGCGAATTTCCCCATGCTCGAAGCCTGGGTCGATCTGGGCGATCTCAAAGATTCGTCATCCGACGAACTTCCCGGATTTAACGACCGATTGATGAGCTGGATGCCATCGTTGATCGAGCATCGCTGCAGCATCGGGCATCGCGGCGGTTTTTTCGAACGGCTGCGTCGCGGCACCTACCAAGCGCATATTCTCGAGCATGTTGCGCTCGAACTGCAAACGCTGTCGGGCTCGGACGTCGGCTACGGCCGTACTCGCGAGACGAACGAAGACGGCGTCTACCGCGTGGCCGTCGAATACACGGATGAAGAGGTCGGCCGTGCCGCCTTGGCTGCTGCCCGCGAAATCTGCCTGGCCGCCGTACGTGACACAAATGTCGATATTGCTGTCGAAGTCAAAAAGTTGCGTGTGCTGGGCGAACAAGTTCGCTTAGGCCCCAGCACCGGTTCGATTGTCAAAGCGGCATTGCGTCGCGGTATTCCGGCACGACGGTTGAACACCGGCAGCTTGGTGCAGTTGGGCTACGGCAGCAAGCAGCGCCGCATTTTGGCGGCCGAAACCGATCGCACCGGTGCGATCGCTGAGTCGATCGCCCAAGATAAAGAGTTGACTCGCACGTTGCTGCGTGCCGTCGGTGTGCCGGTGCCTGCGGGCCGTCCGGTCGAAAGCGCCGAGGATGCCGTCGAGGCAGCCGAGTCGATCGGTTATGCCGTCGTCGTCAAGCCGCAATATGGCAATCAAGGCCGCGGCGTAGCCACAAACTTGAAGAGCAGCGAAGAAGTAATTGCCGCTTATGCCGCCGCTCGCGAAGCAGAAGAGACGATCATCGTCGAGAAGTTCGCTCCCGGCGACGATTACCGCCTGTTGGTGATCGGCGACCGTGTAATAGCGGCAGCGCGACGCGAATCGGCTCAGGTCATCGGCGACGGCGTGCATACGATCAAAGAGCTGATCGACGCTATCAACCTCGATCCGCGCCGCGGCGACGATCATGCCACGGCACTGAGCAAAATTCCGCTCGACACGGTCTCGCTGAGCGTGGTCGCCAGTCAAGGTTACACGCCGCAGTCGATCCCGACTGCCGGCACGCGAGTCTTGATTCGCCGCAATGCGAACCTTAGCACCGGCGGTACGGCAGCCGACGTGACCGAACGTGTGCACCCCGAAGTAGCCGCTCGTGCCGTCGATGCCGCCAAGGTGATTGGTTTGGACATCGCCGGCGTCGATATCGTGGCGCTGGATATCGGTCGCCCGTTGGAAGAACAAGGGGGTGTGATCGTCGAAGTCAACGCCGCGCCCGGCTTGCGGATGCACTTGGAACCGTCGAGCGGTACGCCGCGCGCCGTCGGCGAAGCGATTATCGGTACCCTATTCGCCGAGGGAGACAACGGTCGGATTCCGATCGTCAGCATTACGGGCGTGAACGGCAAAACGACCACGACGCGGTTCATCGCACATATTTGCGGCCAAACGGGCAAGCGCGTCGGTTACACCTGCACCGACGGTATTTACGTCAACGGTCGCCGCATCGACACGGGCGATTGCAGCGGCCCGGCCAGTGCGCAAAACATTTTGTTCAATCCGCAAGTCGATGTGGCGGTACTCGAAACCGCGCGCGGCGGTATTCTGCGTGCCGGCCTAGGTTGGGACAAATGCGACGTGTCGGTCGTGACCAATATCGGCGAAGGGGACCACTTGGGCCTGTCCGATATCGATACGCTCGAAAAACTGGCCCGCGTCAAGCGCACGATTGTCGAAGCGACGACTGCCGAAGGCGCGTGCGTGCTGAATGCCGCCGACCCATTAACCGCAGAAATGGCGGAATACTGCCCTGGCAGTGTTGTGTTCTTCGCGCTAAGTGCCAAACAGCCGACCTTGGCCTCGCACCGCGCCAAAGGCGGCCGCGCGATAACCGTGGTCGATGGCGAAATCGTACTCTGCGAAGGCGATCGCGAAATTCCGCTGTTGTCGCTCGATCGCGTGCCGCTCACGCATGGCGGTCGTATTACGTTTCAGGTCGAGAACACCTTGGCCGCGGTCGGCGCCTGTTGGAGCTTGGGCCTGAATCGCGAAGTGATTCGCGCCGGGCTGGAGTCGTTCGGCACCGACATGAAAAGCTCGCCGGGCCGTTTCAATTTGCTTGAAATCGGCGGCGCGTCGGTGATTGTCGATTACGGTCATAACGTCTCGTCGCTGGTCAGCATGATCGAAGCGATCGAGCAGTTTCCGCACGAGCGACGGATCACGGTTTACACCGCCGCCGGCGATCGTCGCGATTGCGACATGGTTCGCCAAGGCGAGTTGCTGGCCGCAGCGTTCGACAGCGTCTTTTTGTATGAGGACCAGTATGTCCGCGGACGCAAAGAAGGCGAGATCATGGGCCTGTTCCGTCAGGGGCTGGCCGCGGGCGGTCGAGTTCGCGAAATCCATGAAGTCAAAGGGGTGTTTGCCGCGATCGAACGCGCGCTCAATCGCGCCGGCGCGGGCGATCTCGTGTTAATCCAAGCCGACACGATCGACGAGACGGTCGAATTCGTGCGGAACTACATGAACAGCCGCGGCGTGGGTCGCGAAGTGCACTTGCACGAAGCCATCGAAAAGGCCATGCCGCAGATGATCAGCGTCCCGGTGCACGACACATCGGACATCTGCGTGGAAGAGTTGGTGCAGGTGGTCGACTGAGCAGAAAAGGGATCGGGGATCAGGAGTCGGGGGTCAGGGACTTTTGATTTGCTGCTTAGCGGTGCGTGTGCCACTGGCTCGGCCAGTGTTGAGCTTCGTTAGACGGTGTCACTGAGATCACGACCGTGCTCTTGTATTTCGTGTTAATCCGTGACAATCTTCAATAATGTCACACGAAGCTTCAGTCCATCGAGCGATTGCACGCGCTGAACGTATTCTTCCTGGACGTGAGGTGAAGGTAGGCGTCGATCCGCGTTGGCAAGCAATCATTCGCGTTGGTGATTTTATCGAGTCGCAGCCAATTCCCGTTTGCGAATTTGCACTGAAGTGGTCGCGGCGTCGCGGCATCGACCTTCAACAAGCTATTTCATGCTGCTTGTTCGAACACTTGCTTGAAAGCCACTTCGACCTAGTATTGCCTCGTATTCGAGCGGCGGCTTTAGAGAACTCACGTGTCGCGGAGCACTTTATCGAGTGGCGTAGCTGCTTTCGATTGGGGCAGGCAACACTTCCAAGAAATGTTGCTCGGCTTAAACGACTGGCCTATGAACTTCGTCGGCATTGGGCTTCGCCTCCCAGTCCCAAGCCTCTGGTAGTCGGTCAAATCAGATTTGGCGAGTAGCGAAAAAGCGCCGGAGTTTGGGAGACGTTATCGTGATCGAAGATCCTTCCAAACGCGCCCAAGGGTCTGGCGACCTTGGCTACGCACTGGCGGAGCCAGTGGCACACGGTTTCGGCATCTGCCGCTCAAGCCCCCACTCACCAGCCTCCAGTCTCAAGCCTCACATCCCTGCCCCCCGCCCCCTGATCCCCGCTCCCGATATTTTTCACTGTTCCACATCAACTACCCACTCTGCCGCCGCCGTCGCGCGTAATCGCCATCACCGCCGGGCGGGGTGGTAGCTTCTCGTCGAAGTCGGGCCAACGCGTACTCGGCTTGTCGAACGTCGATCGAACTTTCAGCATCTCGTCTTCCTCGTCTCCCGGATGTTGCACCGAGACGAAGAACGTCGTGCCGTCGGGCGTGAAGCAAGGACCGCACATTTCAGCCCCGGACGGCGCGCGAAAGAACTGCCGCGTCAGCGCCCGACCGGGTCCGTTGGTATCGCAGGCGTAAATCGCGTCGGCAAATTTCGCCGCTCCCGGCGCACCGTCGGTTGCAATCCAGAGCCGGCCTTCATTGTCAAAAGTACAATTGTCGGGGCAAGTCAGCCAACCGTCGGCCGACACATCGGCATGATAGTCGGCTTTGTCATCGGCATTGCGCGGATTGCCGGCCAGCAGAAAAATCTCCCAGCGAAATTGATCCGCACCATGGTCGATACGGCTGTCGCGCGTCGGCGGAATCAGCTCCAAAATGTGGCCGTGTTTGTTCGGTACGCGCGGATTGACCGCATTTGGTTCTTTGCGCTTGTCGTTGTTGGTCAACATGACAAACACTCGGCCTGTGATCGGATTGACTTCGACATCTTCGGGGCGATCGAGCGGGGTCGCCCGCAGCGCATCGGCGGCCAATCGAGTATCGATCAACACGTCGGCTTGGCTCCGAAAACCGTTCTCACTGGTGAGCGGCCCCGCACCATGCACCAACGGTAACCAACGCACGTTGCCGTCGGCCTTGAATTGTGCGACATACAGCGTGCCGCTGTCCAGCAAGTCGCGATTTCGCTCGCGATTTTCCGGGTCGAATCTTCCATGCGAGACGAACTTATACAGATATTCGCCGCGGGCATCGTCGCCCGAATATACGACGACTCGACCGTCGGCAGTCAACGTGCTGGTCGCTCCTTCGTGCTTGAAGCGACCGAGCGCCGTGCGTTTGATCGGCACCGATTTTGGATCGTACGGATCATACTCGACGACCCAACCGAAACGGTTGCACTCGCGCGGTTCGCGATCGATGCGGAACCGATCGTGGAACCGGTGCCAGGCATAGTCGTCGCGGCTCATCGTGAATCGCTTATGATTTTTCGCTTCGCGATCGGCGACCTGTGGATTGGCTGCATCCGTCAGCTTGCCGAAAAAGTAGCCGTCGAAATTTTCCTCGCCCGAGAGTACCGTGCCCCACGGCGTGAACCCTCCTGCGCAGTTGTTCAATGTGCCGAGTACGCGCGTGCCGGTCGGATCGACCGAGGTCTTCAGCCGTTCGTCGCCGGCTGCCGGTCCCGAGATCCGCATTTCGCTGGACGCAGTCAACCGGCGGTTGTACTTACTGTCGGGCACACGCTGCCACCCTTTTTCGCCGCGCTTGATTTCCACAACCGATAGCCCGTGTGCGGCCATCTCGACGGCGACTTGCGCGGCGT
>JAYTAU010000234.1:0-4578 GCA_043737375.1 Planctomycetia bacterium | reverse complement strand
CTACAACCGCTTGCAGCAGTTGGCGTTTTTGAACCGCGGCGTGCAAATCGCTTTGGCCGACGATCGCGATAACAAGCGCGAGAATTTTCGCTACGACCAGGGGATCACCGAGTACGTTAAATTTTTGAACAAAGACATCGACGTCCTGCACCCCGAAATTATTTCGATCGTCCGCGAACAGGACGGGGTCGATGTCGAAATTGCGTTGCAATATACGCACGAATACACCGAGCAAATTCGGACGTTCGTCAACAACATCAACACCATCGAAGGCGGCACGCACTTGGTCGGCTTTCGTACGGCGCTGACGCGCACGGTGAACGCCTATGGCAAGAAATCCGACCTTTACAAAGACATCAATCCGACGGGCGACGACATTCGCGAAGGGCTGACGGCGATCATCAGCGTGCGCGTGCCCGAGCCGAAGTTCGAATCGCAGACCAAGGTCAAACTGAACAACGGCGAAGTCGAGGGGATCGTCAACAGCGTGGTGGGCGATGTGCTTTCCAAATACTTGGAAGAAAACCCGAAGGTTGCGCGGCTGATCGTGCAAAAGGGAATTTTGGCGGCCGAAGCCCGCGAGGCGGCCCGCAAGGCCAAGGCGCTGCTGCGCGATCGCAAGGGAATCATGACCGGCGGGCACTTGCCCGGCAAGCTGCGCGACTGCACCAGCCGCGACGTGGCCAAGTGCGAACTGTATTTGGTCGAAGGTGATTCGGCCGGCGGCAGCGCCGAGGGCGGTCGGCTGCGCGAGTATCAGGCGATTCTGCCGCTGCGCGGTAAAATCATCAACGCGTACAAATCGCGCGAGGACAAAGTTCTGGCCAACGAGGAAGTTCGCAGCATGATCTCGGCCATCGGCGCGGGCATCGGCGAAGATGCTGACCTGAACAAACGACGCTACAACAAAATCGTGATCATGACCGATGCCGACGTCGACGGCTCGCACATTCGCACGCTGCTGCTGACGTTCTTTTACCGGCAGATGTACCACCTGGTCGCCAACGGCCATATTTACGTCGCCCAGCCGCCGCTGTTCCGCGTGAAGACTAAGAAGAAAACCTATTACGTGCAGACCGAAGAGGAAATGAAAACGCAGACGCTTGAGTCGGGCATGCACGACGCGGTGTTCGAGCCGGGCGACGGTCGCCGGATCGAGGGGGAGCCCATGGCCAAGCTCTGTCGGGTGTTGGCTGCGGTCGAGGACGCCATCGTCACGCTCGAACGGCGCGGCATCGGATTGCGCGAACATGCCAAGCGGCAAGACGCGCAGGGTAAGCTGCCGATCTATCACGTGTTTGTCGGCAGTCAGGATCAATGGTTCAGCCGCCGCGATGAGCTCGATGCGTTCGTCGCGCAGCAAGAATCCGCCCAGGGTGGCGAACTGACCGTGACCACGGCCACCAACGACAGCGCCACCACGCCGCCGCCGGAAGCCACGACCGATGCTACCGGGCGTCCAGCCGGCAGCGGCAGCACTACTAACGGCGCAGCGAAAGCCGAAGAAATAACTCCCCCCTCCGCCAGCCGGTTGCATATCGTCGAGCTGCACGAAGTCCGCAGCATCAACGCCGGCTTGGCCGAACTGGCGCTGTTGGGCTTCGACATCCAGTCGCTGATCCGGCAAGAGCGCACCGGTCGCGAGGACTCACGCTACACGGTCCGCCGCGGCGAACAGTCGAGCGGCATCGAGGATCTACGTGGATTGCTGCAAGCGATCCGCGCCGCGGGCGAAAAAGGGATGACGATCACGCGCTTCAAAGGCTTGGGCGAAATGAACGCCGAGGAGTTGCGCGACACGACGCTCGACCCGCGCAATCGCACGCTGAGCAAGGTCACGATGGACGACGCCGGAGCAGCCGATGCGCTGTTTCGGGTGCTGATGGGCGACAAGGTCGAACCCCGCCGCGAGTTCATCGAAAAACACGCGCTCGAAGTTAAGAATTTGGATGTGTAGGCTTGATTTCAGACTTTTTATTTCAAAGCCTTTTCGCAACGTGGATCGACTTGGATGAGGTGAGTTGACATGCCCGAGCTTGATTCCATCACGATTCGCGGATTCAAAAGCATCGCCTCGATCGAGAAGCTCAAGCTCGGACCGATCAACATCGTGATTGGTCCCAATGGGTCGGGCAAATCGAATTTCATTGGCGTGTTTGCGTTTCTGCATGCGATTCGCGAAGGACATCTGCAGGAGTATGTGATCAAGGCAGGCGGTGCAGAGAGGGTCTTGCACTTCGGATCGAAAACGACACCCGAGCTAGAGGTCATAATTTCGTTTCACGGTGGTGCCAATACGTACGAGGTAGTTCTAGATCCCACGAATAGCGATGATCTAGAATTGATGCAAGAAATGGTTGGTTGTAGCGGGCCACTCCCCATGGACACGTCTATTGCTGATGATGTGCGTAGACTGCTCGACCGCTGGCGGGTCTATCACTTCCACGACACCAGCTCCAGTTCGCCGATGAAGAAGACGGCGGATGTCAACGACAATCGCTACCTGCGGCCCGATGGGTCGAACCTGGCCGCATTTCTTTATCTGTTATGCAAGCAACATCAGACTTCCTACGAACTGATTCGACGAACCGTACAGCAGGTTGCGCCATTCTTCGATAACTTCTCGCTTGAACCGCAGAAGTTAAATCCCGACAAGCTCCGGCTCGAATGGCGACACGTCGGCTCAGAGGCTTACTTCGATGCGGCGTCGCTTTCCGACGGAACGTTGCGGTTCATGGTGTTGGCGACGTTGTTTCTTCAGCCTGAGGAATTTCGTCCTTCGGTGATTCTGGTCGACGAGCCAGAGTTGGGTTTGCATCCCTACGCAATTACGATGCTCTCTTCGTTGATCAAACAAGCTTCACTCACGACGCAAGTTATCGTGTCGACTCAATCGCCGCTATTGCTGGATCATTTTGAGCCTGAAGACGTGTTGGTGGCGGATCGTGTAAATGGCGGTACGCAACTGACGCGACTCGAATCCTGCAAGCTGGCGACGTGGCTTGAAGACTACAGTCTTGGTCAGCTTTGGGAAAAGAACGAAATCGGCGGCCGGCCAACCGCCGAGGTTTGACATGACGAGGCTCCTGATTCATGTCGAAGGCGTTACTGAGGAATCATTCGTCACGAATGTGCTCGCCCCGCATCTGTACCAGCATGGATGGGCCAAGGTCAGTGCCCGGTTGATGGGCAATGCGCGACAGCGCGATCGCCGCGGTGGCATCCGCGGCTGGCCCTCGGCTCGGGCAGACATCGTCAGGCATCTTCGAGAGGATTTAGGCTGCATTGTCACGACGATGGTGGACTACTATGCTCTGCCGCAATCCGGCCCCAAAGCTTGGCCCGGTCGCGCCGAGGCAGGTAAGTTGCCTGTTGCGCAAAAGTCGGAAATGGTGCATCGTGCATTGCTCGCGGACATTTGTGCCGTGCTCGGCGACAGATTCAATCCCGACCGATTCATCCCGTACGTCGTGATGCACGAATTCGAGGGATTATTATTCAGCGACTGCGATCGGTTTGCCGGCGGAATTGGCCGTCCTGATCTCGCACAAAGGCTGCAAGCAATTCGCGATTGGTTTGCCAGCCCCGAAGAAATTAACGACTCGCCGATGACAGCACCGTCAAAGCGTGTCGAGTCGCTCGTGCCAGACTATCAAAAACCGCTTTTGGGAACGCTCGCCATTTTACAAATCGGGCTGGACTCCATTCGCGCCGAGTGTCCGCACTTTCGAGCGTGGTTGGAACGGCTTGAGTCAGTTGGTAGTCAGTCGAACCGATAAACAAAACCAATCCGCGACACATGCGTCTATCGGCCATCCACTTAAAACGACTCATCCGCCCCCGGCCCGTACATGCCCGGCACCGAGACGTCGTTCAACCGCAAGTAAACGATCAGGTGCGCGCGGTGATGAATGATATGGCTGATCACCATATCGCGAATCACGCCGATCCGCGTCATCGTCAAGATCGTCTGCCCGGCTGAAAGTAGCGACCAATTTTCCAGCAAGTGTTCGTCGGTCTCCAGCGCAATCAGCTGCTTGGCCCGCGCCACGTTCTTATCGAACACTTCCAGAATCCGCTGCGGATTGTCCGCCGGCGGCGATTGGTACTTGGGGCCGTCGACCGGGTTGATGTCCAACGTGTCCATCGTCAGCGCCATTTCGACCCAACCGGGCATCTCGGACAGATGCGCGGCATTCCAGCCGATGGTGTTCATCTTCGGATGCGCTCGCCAAGTCAGCTTATCGGACGGAACCCGTTCGAGTACGGTGCGCGTGCCGGTCATTTCTTGCTCGAACTGCGGGAGTATCGTTTGCGCAATGGACATTGGTGTGATCCTTGAATGAAGTTCCCTGAAAAGGGCCAGTTTAGCAGATGTATGCGAATTACAACCGCAACGCGTCGCTAGCAATTTCGGCCGTTTTCTATTAGCATGAAAATCTCAAATGCCGCAGCGAGTTGGCCGGAATGTTCATCTGGTTGTTCGTCTCCAGCGGTTTCGTAATCGGACCCGCCACACTAGATATTTACTGCCGATAGGGTACTCATGCCGACGATCAATTTTGTCAACGAAAAGAA
>JAYTAU010000233.1:0-11179 GCA_043737375.1 Planctomycetia bacterium | reverse complement strand
AGATTCTCGACTGCAGCCACCCGTAGGTGTCTGGGCAGTGTCTCAGTCCCAGTGACGCGGGTCGTGCTCTCACACCCGCTACCCATCATTGCCTTGGTGAGCCATTACCTCACCAACAAGCTAATAGGATGCAGACCCGTCCTCCGGCGGAATCACACCTTTGATCCGGAGATATTATTCGGTATTACCTGCAGTTTCCCGCAGCTATCCCGAACCCGAGGGTAGGTATCTACATATTACTGTCCCTTTCGCCGCTTTCCCCCTTGCGGGTTCGCGCTCGACTTGCATGCCTAATCCACGCCGCCAACGTTCATTCTGAGCCAGAATCAAACCCTTCAATTTTGTTTGCTTACTGGATACACCTTGCGATGTATCCAGGTTGACTAGCCAAAACTGAATCCAGATTCGATCTGAAAACTTTATTATACCGACCCAACAACACCGACAAATCGCGATTGCTCGCGAACCATCGATCCCATTGAATCAGCGTACAGTCTTGTGCTGGCTGAAATTCAAAAAGAGATCAACTACCGAATTGTCAAAGATCAAAAGCAATACACAACAATAAAACTGCCGTGTAACGCAGATTCCAAATTACGACCACGACCACCAAAATGTTCGCGACGCAATCAGATTTCTTGCAGATCAATCGCCCCAACGAACGACTGCTGCGATACTTACCAAAAGCAATGCTCTCAGCAAGCAGGGCCCTTTATTTCGCGGGCCACACCCGGATAACCGAGTGGAGACTCACTATTAAAGGAAACTGAATGAGTCTTGTCAACCCACTCAAAAAATTTATTCGACTCGCCGCACTTTTCACTACGCTACACAAACCTCACGGTTTAGCAACGCAATCCAAACTTACTTCGGTCGAATAAAAATCCCTGGAGAGTTCAAGGCCCGTTGACCGAGCACCAATCGCTCCAGGGAAGGATGAAGTGTACCAATCGGCCGAACGGTGTCAACAGCCCCAGTTAAAATTTTATTGCATCAAGCGATTTCATACCCGTTTCATGTCAGTATTGCCCTCAGAATGTGATGCAAGGCCCTCATGGACTCACAATCCTTCGCCCGAATAACTGTTCGTCCAATTGCGACTCAATCGCTACGAGGAACCTCTTGATTGGGCATATCGTTCGGCGATCCGACCGAGACAGTTTGCTTAACGCGGTCTTGGCCGTCGATTATACTGAAATTTTCGGCAAATCAGGTTCAAAACCCGGCCATGTCCTTTCACCCTCAAGTCCCAACTATGCCTCGTCGGAAGGTGCTGTTGCTCATCAATACGCTTCGTATCGGCGGCTGGGAACGCGACGTGACCTCGATTTGCCGGCATATCGACCGTAGCAAGTTCGAGCCCGAGGTCTGGTTATTACATGCAGGAGGCGAGTTCGAGGTGCCCGTGCGCGAGGCCGGCGTGAAAATACGGCATCTGAATCGCCAATGGGCACGAAGTCCTGGGTTTGCAATACGCGCCGCTTGGCAAATTTCGCGAACCGATGCTGATCTGATACACGTGTTCTTGCCGGCAATCGGTTTTTACGCCGCGCTGGCGCGGACGTTATTTTGGCTGCGCAAACCGATGGTGTTATCCATGGGCAACACCAACACGCAACCTCGCGAACGCCCGTTGTTCTACTGGTTCAAGCAAGTATTCGCAGGCGTGATAGCCAACTCCGAATCCGTAAAAGCCATGTTGGTCGATATGAAATTCGACCCGGCGCGAATCAGCATCGTGCCTAACGGCCATGACCTGCAACGCTATCAAGCGCCCTTCGACCGCTTGGCAATACGTCAACAATTCAACGTCGCTGCCGACGAAAAAATGATCCTCTATCTCGGGCGATTAGTCGATTCGAAGCGAGTCACCGATGCAATCGCCGCAATGCCTGCGATTCTATCAGCAGGTCACAACGTAAAACTCGTGATCGTGGGGCAAGGGCCCGAACAACCAGCCCTCGAATCGCAAGTCGCGGCATTGGGAATAGCCGAGCGAGTGGTGTTCGCCGGTCCGCGCAACGAAGTGGTCGATATTCAGCGCAGTGCCGATCTGTTTTTGTTTCCTTCCGAAACCGAAGGACTGTCAAACTCGGTCATCGAAGCCTGCTTGGCCAAGTTGCCGATCGTCGCCTGCGCCGTGCCGGGAGTGATCGACGTTGTAACGCACGACGAGCAAGCATTGCTGGTGCCGCCTCGGCGGCCGGATTTGCTGGCCGACGCCGTTCATAAACAACTCGCCAATCCGACGCGCGCGACGGCTCGTGCCGAGGCAGCACATCAGCACGCAACCCACAGCTACAGCATCGCTCAATTCATCAGCGGCTATCAAGCGGTTTATGAGCAACTGTTGAACGACAAGTGCTGACTTGAAGTTCTAGTTTTGCTCCGACAATCACAATGCACGACCGGGATAAACCCGGTCACTCGCTGGTTTGCTCGATTTACTCAGCCTTTACCGGCGATTGACCGAGAACCTGTCGGAAGACTTCGACATCCATTCGATATTGTTCCGCCGGTGTCGGCAGCTCGGCGATTCGTGTCTTTCCGTTGGCGACAAGCCGATCCCATGTCGTGCGGTTGTCAATTAACTCGGCAATTCGCGCTGCTGCCTGTTGGGGATCGCGCGGCGGAAAATACAGAGCCGCATCGCGACAAACATCGTGCGCAAAATTCAGGTCAGAAGTCACGATGGGCATTCCCATCGCCATCGCCTCGGGATAGGTGGCCGAAAAACTTTCGAGCACGGTCGGCAAAAAACAGACATGGCACGACCGGTACAGAGCGGCACCTTCGGCGACAGGAATCGGACCCAGATTGACAATCCTGTCGCGCACACCGAGCCGACGACTCAGCCGATCGAGCGCTCGCCAGGTCGAACTTTCGATCGGCAGGGTGAACACAAACTCGAACGTGCGTGTGGGCCGTAGGATAGATAATCGTTCGGCCACATGCGGAATGGCCAGCAGGTTTTTGTGCTTATAAGGGGCCGTGAAACAGAGCAAACGCAACTTTTGATCGAGCGCGGGAAATGGCACCGTAAAGTTCGCATCGTGATATTGCGCATCGCACGTCGCTGGAATGACAAAACAGGCTGCCGCCGGTGCCCCGATATTATGCTGTAATCCGCGTCGTGCAGTCTCGGTTTGCAAGATCCACGCATCGGCTGTGCGAAACGAGCTGCGCTTGAATGCCGTCAGCAGCCGAATTCGCAACCATTCGTCAGGGAATCGCAGCGATCGGTACGCAGACATCGTGGCGTGAGTTACCCAAGGTTCGGCACACACAACCACATGCTTCGCCTTAAAACGAACATACGCCGGGCCGGCTACGGTAAAGACCAGGTCCGGAACGCAAGCCGACTCCAACTCCAGCAAACGATCGCGGCTTTTCGTATCTCGAGCCGGGCTACTCTCGAAAACGTGCATGTCGGCGGTATTCAAGCCGAATTTTGCTAACTCTTGGCCAACGGCCGTGGAAACGGCGAAACGCCAATCAAAATCTGTGGGGTTTTGCAGCGATTGCCGCAAGAACATCGTGGCCATTTGCAACGATCCGCCCTTGGAACAAGTCGTCGCGTTGACCAGCACGCGCGAACGCTTGGTCGTCGGCGAGCCATCGGTGTCAACTTCGGAATTCTCCCAGGCAGCAGACATTGGTTGTTTTGATTGAGGGATATTGAGCGGCAACTAGCGAGAAAATCCCACGACGCCAGAACGTGCCTTGCTGACGCTTCGGGTTGAGTTAGAGAAACTCAAAACAGTCTTCAATTACAGCATTCCTACGTCTCACCTTTAGAAAAACTCGTCAAAATTCAATCAAGCCCTAACGTTAATCTTGACGAAAACTAATATATTACTAACAATACACTGATGCTTCCTAAATGTAGATCCGCACTCCAAACACAAGCTATGGTCCGATAGGCACCGAATTCGCTTTGCATTCGTGTCGTTACCATAGTTTAGGAGAATCGTGGTATGGCCGATTTTTTCTGCATTGAAACATTTGTACCCGGTTATCTGACGTGGGTGGCGATTCGGTTGATCGGATTTCACGAAACGATCCGACTGTGGTAAATCGTTACTTATCATGAATTCTGGCTAGTCGATCTCGCGAACTTGCTCGGGGTCTCGTATTGTGTGCAAGTTCTCCGACCGCCATCCCGGCGGTTTTTTTATGCGCCCTAGTATGGAACTCTCCACTGGCGCGCTATCAAATCCTCTCGATTATCGACCGCGTTCGACTATGCTAAGGTAATCGGTCGTTTACAACTGCGCGCGATTTTCACCGCGTAGGATCTAAGTCTGGCCGCACTGCCTGAAGCCTCCACGCACACTTACTGCCTGCGTGGCAACCCGCCTACCTGTCCGTTCGCAATATGCGAGGAGTTTAAATCGGTGAATATTCTTTCGAGGCGCGCCAAGGTTTTGGCCGCGGCTGTTGCACTGACCGTTTCCAGCACCGTGGCCATTGTTTTTGCGGTGCCTGCTCCCAAGCCTGAGACCGAAAAAAGTCCTGCCGACAAAAATTTCCCCGCGAACGGATCGTATCAACCACAACTCGGTCCGGTTTCGAACGAAGGGCAACAAGCTATCGACCGCATGAAAGCCGCCGACGGGTTTAAGATCGAATTGGTCGCGGCAGAACCATTGCTGGCGAATCCCGTCGCCTTCGGTTTTGATTCGCGCGGTAGCATTTATGTCGCCGAGACCTATCGGCAAGGGAGCGATCGCGGAGTCGAGGACAATCGTAGTCATATGAATTGGCTCGACGACGATTTGGCATCGCAAACCGTCGAAGATCGCGTGGCCTTTATCAAGAAGCATCGCGGTGACAAGATCGGCAGCTATACCGAACATCATGATCGCATTCGTCGGCTAAAAGATGACGATGGCGACGGCAAGTATGACAGTGCCACGACATTTGCCGACGGATTCAATAACATCGCCGACGGCACAGGTGCCGGTATATTAGCGCATCAGGGTGAATTGTTTTATACCTGCATTCCGCATCTCTGGAAACTGCGCGACACCAACGGCGATGGCATTGCCGACGCGCGCGAGTCGCTGTCGTACGGCTACGGCGTCAAATTCGCCTATCGCGGGCATGACATGCACGGTCTGATTCTTGGGCCTGACGGGCGCTTGTATTTCAGCATCGGCGATCGCGGTTTGAACGTGACGACCAAAGAAGGCAAGCGACTGGTCAACACCGACTCCGGTGCGGTGCTGCGTTGCGAACTTGACGGATCGAACTTGGAGATCTTCTGCACGGGGCTGCGCAATCCGCAAGAACTGGCGTTCGACGACTACGGCAATTTGTTTACGTGCGATAACAACTCCGACTCGGGCGATAAAGCCCGCTGGCAGTATCTGGTTGAAGGGGGCGACTACGGTTGGCGAATGAGCTACCAGTATTTCGCCGATCGCGGTCCTTGGAATCGCGAACAGCTTTGGCATCCGCATCATGCGGGTCAAGCGGCATATATTGTCGCACCGATCGCAAACATCACGGATGGTCCCTCGGGCCTGACGTACTATCCCGGCACGGGACTTAGCGACGCGTATCGCGGGCACTTTTTTGTTTGCGATTTTCGCGGTGGAGCGAGCAACAGTTGCATTCATAACTTCGCGGTCGAACCCAACGGCGCGACCTTCAAATTAGGTAAGACCGCCAAATTCGTCACCGGAGCGCTGGTCACCGACTGCGACTTCGGACCCGATGGCGGGCTGTACTTCAGCGATTGGGTCGATGGTTGGACCGGCGTCGGCAAAGGACGGATTTACAAAGCCTTCGACCCGGCGAAAAGCAACGACGCGGTCACTCTCGAAGTTAAAAAACTTCTGGCCGAAGGCTTCGAAAAACGCTCGATCGAAGAATCGGCCAAGCTGCTCGCCCACCCCGATCGACGCATTCGCCAGGCGTCGCAATTCGCACTCGCCAAACAGAAGGCGACTACGACCCTGCAAGCGGTTTTGAAGGATAGCAAGAGCCGGCTCGCACGATTGCATGCGATCTGGGGACTCGGCCAAATCGCGCGCTCGTTGGGTAACGAGGGACTGTTCATCATTCAAGAACTGCAATCGCTGACCGCCGAAGCAATTAGCCCCGACATGGAAGTTCGGGCGCAAGTGACGCGTGTGTTGGGCGAATGTGCCGAAGCTTCGAGCATGGTGAGGGCGATGCCCTCGATCGACGATTCCAGCCCTCGCGTGCAGCACTTGGCCGCACTGGCATTGGCGAAGATCGACAGCGGCATGGGTGTCGACTTTCTGCAAATCGAGCGGTTACTCGAGCAAAGCGCCGCAAACACGACGCGCGATGCCGACCCTGTGTTACGTCATTCGGCCGTGATGGCCTTGGCCGCACATCCGCAAGCTGCGCGAAAGCTGGGCAACTACCATAATCACCCGTCGGTCGAAGTTCGCTTAGGCGCAGTGCTGGCGCTGCGGCGATTGGCGCACGTGGACCTAGGCAAGTTTCTCAACGACGATTCGCCGCGCGTGGTGCTGGAAGCGGCGCGGGCAATTCACGACTTGCCGGTCGATGACGCAATGTCGCATCTGGCGGCACACTTTTCATTCAGTGGCACATCAGCCGAGCGCGACGCAGCATTACGCCGGAAGTTAAATGCCAACTTTCGGCTGGGACAGTCGGCGCATGCGGAAACGGTAGCCCGTCTGGCGGGTTTTCGCTCGCAGCCCTTAGCCCCCAATAAACATTTAGCCCCCGGTGAACACACCGGGGGGAATAACTCGAACAACTCCGAAATCTCCGATGCACTCCGCATCGAAGCTCTCCACATGCTGGGCGAATGGGCCGCCCCGTCTTCCCGCGATCGCGTGTTGGGCTCTTGGCGTCCGATCCCTCGGCGCGACGGAAAAGTTGCCGCCGACGCACTGCGCGGACAATTGGCCAACGTTTTTTCAGGTTCTGACAAGGTTCGCCAAGAGGCTGCCAAAGTTGCGGGCTTGTTGGGTATCAAAGAAGTGGTGCCAGCGCTCATCGAAATGTTGAAAGACGAGTCGCGAGCGGTCGAAAGCCGCGTGGCGGCGTTGCGGTCGATAGCAAATTTAAACGGCGATGGGCTGGACGATGCAATTCAGTTGGCACTGCGTGATCGGCAACCACTACTCCGTGGCGAGGCCCGACGTTTATTGGCCGACCGCGACCCGCCGGCGGCGGTAGAGCTATTGAAACAAGTACTCGGCGCGACATTGAAAGACAGTGCATCGACCGCCAACTCATCGATCGCTGATGCGACAGTCTCTGAACAACAATCGGCACTGGCGACCTTGGCCGGAATTCAAGATTTGCGTGTCGATGGCATTCTGATGGATTCGTGGATTGCGTTGAAAGCGGGCCGGCTGCCTGCTGAAATTCGGCTCGATGTTGTTTTGGCCGTTCGCCAGCTCATCGCGAACGAGAAGAAATTCAATCACGACAAGACGTTTTATGCGCTGAAGCTCAGCTTCGAAGACTATGAAAAAACCCTGGCCGGCGGCAGTCCGCTGACGGCGTTTCAATACGCATTGGCCGGCGGAAACGCCGAACTTGGCCGTGCCATCTTTTTCGAAAAGGTCGCGGTCTCCTGCGTGCGTTGCCACAAGATCGACGACACCGGCGGCGAAGTCGGACCCAACCTTTCAAAAATCGGTGCCGACAAAACACGCCAGTACCTGCTCGAAGCGATCGTCGACCCCAACATACAAATCGCCAAGGGGTTCGAGACCGCAGTGATTCTGCTGAATGACGGTCGCCAGCTCAGCGGCATCGTCAAATCGGAGACCGGAAAAGAGCTGACACTGATCAATGCGGATGCACAAACGGTCGTCCTGCAAAAGGATCAGATCGACGAACGATCCTTCGGTCAATCGGCCATGCCGGCCGACGTAGTCAAACTACTCACACCGGCCGAAGTCCGTGATCTGGTCGAGTATCTTGCGACACGGAAATAGCCGCTATCTAATCAGATCGTCGATTATTACTGACTTGCTGATAGCCGCTCGACGATAAGCTTGCCAATATTTAACGATGCCGTGGCAGCCGGAGACGGAGCGTTGCAGACATTCAACACCCGACAATGTTGTTCGATCAAAAAATCGTCGACCAGCTTGCCATCGGGTAAAAGTGCTTGTGCACGTACACCGGCGGGTGCGGCGATCAAGTCTTCGGTCTGAATTGCCGGCACCAGGCGTTGCAGTGCGCGAACGAACGCGCGCTTGCTGAAGCTGCGCCACATTTCGCCCAGACCGGTTCGCCAGTACTTGGCCGCCAATCGCAGGAACCCCGGATAGGTCAACGATTCCCAAAGATCACGCGGCACGATGTCGCGCTTGCGATACCCTTCGCGCGCAAAGGCCAACACGGCGTTCGGCCCGCACTCGACATGGCCGCTGATCATGCGCGTGAAGTGTACGCCCAAGAACGGAAAACTGGGATCCGGCACAGGGTAAATCAGATTGCGGCATAAGTGCCGTGCAGAGGGTCGCAGTTCAAAATACTCGCCGCGAAACGGAATGATCTGAGCCGTGAGCTTTTGCCCGCTTAGCGATTGTCTGCTTAGCCGCGCGACGCGATCGGATTGCAAGCCCGCACAAGTCACCAACCATTCGGCGGTAAACTCGCCGGCGGTAGTTTCCAACACCAGCGGGCTGTGATCCGATCGAATCTGTTCGACCCGCGCGTTGCAGACAATCGTTCCTCCGCGCGCGACAATCAACTCGGCAAGCTTCGCCGCGACTTGTCGATAGTTGACGATGCCTGCATCGGGCACGTGAATCGCGCTCAGGCCCGCGGTATGCGGTTCGATGTCGCGCAATCGCTGTTGATCGATCAACGCGCAACGGACACCGTTGGCTTGCCCGCGCTGGAGAATGTTCTGTAATAGCGGCAGTTCGGCGGGTGTCGTCGCGATGATCACTTTGCCGCAAATCTCGTGATCGATCCCATGTTCAGCGCAAAATTGTTGCATGGCCAGCTTGCCGGCCAGGCAGTTCTTGGCGCGCAGTGTGCCGGGTCGATAGTAAATGCCGGTATGCAGTACGCCCGAGTTATGGCCGGTCTGATGCTGGGCGACTTGCGGTTCTTTCTCCAGCACGATCAGGCGGTGTCCCGGTTCGGCTTGCAGAAGTTGATACGCGGTCGCCAGGCCGACGATGCCGCCTCCGACGATGATGGTCTGCGCGTGCGGCACTGCGGAAGGGATCGGGGGTCGGAAGTTAGGGAACAGGGATTTTATAACTTAGTCATTGCAGACGGTTGTTGCCGATTGTAACGATTCGCCAAGCGTGTTTCGGACCGGTTCGAATAAAGCCGCCACGGCGAAGCAGCGAAACTAGCGAGCAAGCGACTACGCAAATATAATCGAACGTTCGGGTTGCCTGGGAGAAATCGCCGCAACGCGACCTAGGCAATTCCCTTCAAAAACACCTTTCATGTCATTTCCCAAGTCGAGCAATATGTCCACATCGTCCGCGTTCGATTCATTCAAACAAGCCATCGCCAACAAATCCGCCAAGGTCGGCGTCATCGGGCTGGGCTATGTCGGCCTGCCGTTGATTCGGGCGTTTGTTGCGGCCGGCTTTCGCACGCTCGGTTACGATGTCGATCAGAAAAAAGTCAAGCGACTGCTGGCCGGCGAAAGCTATATCGGCCACATTCCCAGTGCCTGGATCGCTGAGTGCATCGAAAAGAAATCGTTCGATCCGACGGCCGACATGCAGCGCTTGCGCGAGGCCGACGCGCTGTTGATTTGCGTGCCGACTCCGTTGAGCGACAGTCGCGACCCTGATTTGTCGTACATCGAATCGACGGGCCGCTACATCGCCGCCGTGCTGCGTCCCGGTCAGCTCGTGGTGCTCGAAAGCACGACGTACCCGGGCACGACACGCGATGTGCTGGTGCCGATTCTCGAATCGGGCGGTTTGAAATGCGGTCGCGATTTTTATGTGGCCTATAGTCCCGAGCGCGAGGATCCGGGCAATCCCAACTTCACCGCCGGCAGTATTCCCAAAGTCGTCGGCGGCATGGACCCTCACAGCTTCGAGTTAGCCGCGGCACTGTATGCACATGCCGTGATCAAGGTGGTGCCGGTCCCGAATTGCGAAGTGGCCGAAGCTTGCAAAATCGTTGAGAACACGTATCGCAGCGTCAACATCGCACTGGTCAACGAACTGAAGATGCTGTTCGATAAAATCGGCATCGACGTGTGGGCGGTTATCGAAGCAGCCAAAACCAAACCGTTCGGGTATCAAGCGTTTTATCCCGGGCCTGGATTGGGAGGGCATTGCATTCCAATCGATCCGTTTTATTTGAGTTGGCTGGCTCGTAAGCATGGCATGTCGACCAAGTTCATCGAGATCGCCGGTGAAGTGAACACCAACATGCCGCAATACGTCATCACGCGACTGATGGAGGCGCTCAACGAGCAGGGCAAGCCGGTCAAAGGTAGCAAAATTTGCATCCTGGGCATGGCGTACAAAAAAGACATCGACGACCCGCGCGAAAGCCCTTCGTTCGTGCTGATGGAAATGTTATTGGCGCGCGGCGCGATTGTGACCTACAGCGACCCGCATGTTCCGCACTTGCCGAAGATGCGGCATTACAACACGCCCGCGCTCGACAGCCAAACACTGACGCCCGAGTTTATTGCCGGTCAAGACTGTATGCTCATTGCGACGGATCACTCGGCATTTGACATTGCTGCTCTGGTGCGGCATGGTCAACTGATTGTCGACACGCGCAATGCCACGAAGAACATTCAGCAGGGCCGCGAGAAAATTTGCAAGGCGTAGTCGAGAGTTGTTATTCTCTCTGTAAAGCCGCGATCATTAGTCGCGATTGTGATGCCCGCACAGCCCTGAAGATCGGGTGCCATGCCCACGGCTTTGCGTGGGCATGAACGAGACGCATAGTGCGACCAGAAGTTAGAAAGTCGATCGTGGATTTTCATGTCCACTCAGGGCAGTGGGCATGGCACCCAACGATAGATATTCCGGTGACTACCACTCATATTCCCCTCGGATTGAATCTCTGTGCTTCGCTGGCGACTATTACTCGGCGCTCTGTTGATCGCAGCCTTGGCGGGCTTGGTTTGGGCCGATGCCAACGGCGCATTTGGCATTCGCGACGGTTGCTGGCTGTATCCAGTCGCCATTCTGCTGGCGGTCCCCGCGAC
>JAYTAU010000232.1:0-11182 GCA_043737375.1 Planctomycetia bacterium | reverse complement strand
GCCTTGGTGCCGCTATGACAAGCCAGACAGTTCTTCGTCAGAATGCGTTGCACCTCGGAATATTCGACCGGCTTGTCGCGTTTGACTTCGGCAATGGCAATCGGCGTGGGCGGTTTGTCGTCGGCGGCTCGGGAGTATGAGGCGGAGAATAGAACTCCAACGACAATTGTGGCAAGTAGGCGCATTGTGTTTTCAGTTTTCAGTGTATTAGTTTTCAGTTTTCAGTCGCTCTGCTAACTCGTTCCCACGCTCCGCGTGGGAATGTCGCTTCAGCCGCTCCGCGGTCATGCATTTATACAATCGGCGATGGAATCGGTGCGTCGGATGGCTGTTCCCACGCGGAGCGTGGTAACAAGTATGCACACTTCCGGTTTGCCGCACTCCGTACGTTGTACTTTACTTGGCCGCTTCGGCAGGTGCTTCAATTTTAACGACCAAGGGTTGATCGACCTGCAAAGGCTGCCCGTTCAAGGTTAGCTTGGCTCGGACGGTCAAGGTATGCTCGCCCGGTTTTGCCTTTGGACCAACTTCGAGCATCAACTTGCCGGAGGGTTGATCTTTGGCAATGGTCGCGTCGGCCGCTTTAATACCGATTGCAGGATCGGGCGATACCAAACTGATAGCAACCGTGTCGGCAAAACCGTACAGCCGGTTGATGTTGATCGGCAGTTCAACTTTATCGTTGGGTTTCAAAACGGTCGTGGTTGCCGTGGAGGCAATGGTGATCGGAGCCGGGGTGATTTTGACCGTAACCGGCATCGTATAAATTGTCGTGTTGACGTTTTTGGGCTTCGAGGCCTCGGCCATTTCCTTGGCACGTTTGTCGGCCGCGGCTCTCTCGACATCGACCTGTGCCTTGCGGGCAGCGGCTTCTGCCAGTGCTGCATCGGCAGACGATTTGGCCTCGGCGCTGGATTGGACCTTGGAGGTCATTTCCGTTGCGCCGCGTTCGCTGCCCGACTTGGCCTCGGCGGCAATTCGCAGTTTTTCGGCAGCGTCGGCGGCGGCCTTTTCCAGCTCTGTTTTTTTGCTTTGCAAACCCTGATCATCGGGCTTGGCCTCAGCTGCTTTTTTAGCGGCATCGAGTTGCTCGTTCGCGCCTTTCAGATTGGTTTCGGACTGTTGCAACGCCTTGGTCGACGCCGCCAGGGCATCGGCTGCAAGTTTGGCGGCAGCAGCCGACTCAGTTGCGGCTTTCTCGGCATCGGCCTTGGCCTGGGTCGCCGCCTTGACTGCATTGGCGGCATCAGTCGCGGCCTGTTCCATTTCTTTGGCGAGCTTTTGCGCCGCATCCGCACCTTCGGCATTTCGACGGTAATTAGGGATCTGGGTTGAAGCTTGCAATGTGAAACTATATGTTCCCGGCGCAGCGGTGTTCTTGATGTCGAGAGTCAGTTTGCCTTCGCCGCCGGCGAGATCCAGGTCGGCGAATTTCATATCCTTGGGCATCCCGGGCGAGGTCAATTTAAGGTTGCCCTTGAACTCGCCGCGACGAGTCACCTTGACCGGAATCTCAAGTTTGCCGGCCAGACTGGTCTCGAAAGTTTGGCCGGTGCCAACGTCGATGCGTGCCGCAGCGGTCTCTTTGTCGGTCACAGCCAGGGCCACATTGCCCGTCATTCGCGAACGGATCGGGTTTTGATCGCGATTTTGACTACCCCAGACCAGCGTACCGCCGCGGGCTTCGCGAGTTATCTCGGCGTCGTTGAGTTTGGCTTTACCCAGCACGCGCACCGTGCCGCTCCAACCCGGCGCATCGTCCGCGGCATTGAACACCAACTGCGCGAAGGGAGCCTTGGGGCCAATGGTCACGGCAGGGCATGTCAAGCCCGTGGGCAGGCCCTCGACCGAGAGTTGAATTTCCCCGTCGAAATCGTCCTGACGCACCACGTAAACCTTGACGGCTTGCGTGCCGCCGCGATGCAACAACGTCGACCAAAGTTGCGAAACATTGTTGTTTTGAGGATTGACGGGCGGTTCGCTGACTGCCACCAAGCGAAAGTCGGGTGCCGGATCGCGAATGGCCAACCGGTACAGATAATTGGCCGAACCGCGCGATTGATAGTATAGGTCGCGAATCAACACGCGATAGGTGCCATCGTCGGGCACGATTAACTTGTAACTCATGTCGCCGCTCGACATGTCGAAGTTTGCCGTTTGTCGCTGATCTTGCGGCAACAGCTTGGGATCGTCGAGTTCAACGACATCGGCGACCACTTCAACACCCTTGTCGTTCTTCGTGACGCGTTGCACGCGCAAATACGCATCGGTAACCAACCCCATGCGCTCGGAATAGACTTCCAAAAATAGCGTTTGACCCTTCTTCGCATCAAACGTAAACCAATCCTGATCGGCGCGAGGACTGAATTGGCCGACGATCTCGCAGGGCAGGGTGACCGGCTGAGCTTTATCCGCCGAGTTGTTCGGCTCTTGTTCGGCGACGACCGGCGCCGAAGCATAGTAGATCGGTATCGGGTTGGAATCGCCCTGCGGCGTGCTCAGTTTGTATTGAAAAGCGTCGAGGCCCGCGTCTTGCGGTTCGACGAGCGACATCATTGGCATTTGCAAACGTTGGTTCACGTCTGAGGGGAGTTCGATCTGCACGTCGAGTTTTTCCAGAAAGCGACCATCGAGCGTTTTTTGCTCAGTCTTGGTTCCGCCCGGCAGGTTTCGACCAAACAACGTGTAGGTGCCCTTGCTGCCTGGAACGCCGGAAGGCGGAAACACGAAGTCAATGATCGGGGCGGTAGTGGCGGTCAGCCGGTAGCCATAATCGTTGGAGCCGCCGCGATACAAGAAATCGAAAATTTGAATCGAGTACGTCCCGTCGGCCGAGGCAGTAAAGTCAATCAGCGGGTCACGGCGATACGTATCGTTATTACGCTGCAATTCACGACCGTTGGTATCGAACAGCACTAACGTGGCGTCGGCTTTGCTGTCGGAACGGTGGGCCCAGCATTCGACCAAGATGCGTTGGCCGGCCTTGGCCTGAAATTTATAGTAATCCGATTTTTCGGCGCCCAGTGCGCCAAACACGTTGGTGTCGAGCAGCAATGTCTGCGCCATCTCGAGCGTGGAGCCGCTGCCCGACTCGGTCACAAACGCTCGCTGGTCGACCAGGAACATGCGGGGGTTGGAAATTCCATACCGCCCCACGGCCCGCACCTCGTAAATTCCGCTCGGAACATCCGAGCCGATGTTGACCGTGAACGCCAACGGAACCGCTACCGCACTGCCCCCGGCTTTACCTCCCTTGTTTTTTCCCTTGCCACTTTCCTTATTTCCCAGCGCCGCAGCCGGCTCAGCAGCGGTGGGCTGAGAGCTGCGCGGCTGTGCGGTGATCCCTGGATGCGAGAAATGCAAACCCGTCAGGTCATCCAAATCCGGACCCGCCAGCGTCACATCAACCGACGCGCCGATCTTGCCGCCGAACGGAAAAATGGAGGTCAACTGAGCGACGGGCAGGTTGTTTTGCTGAGCGAAGGCCGGCTTGGCCGAGGTGATCATTGCGACTATGCAACTCAATACCAAGACCGCGACAAACGGCTTGCGACGAATAAAGCCAACGGCAATTTTACTATGAGGCATTGCGAAACTCGGCATAGATCATCCCCCTGTAAAACCGTCCATTTGGTTGGTCATTCAGCCCCCGGCTTCGCCGGGGGATTTAACGGCGAGTCGACGTTGTGCGGTCAAACGATGCCCCCTTCGCTCCGTCCCTCGGCGAAGCCGGGGCTGAGGAATTTCCGGCTGCTAACAAAAATCGACGGGCAAACTACTTTTGTGACGCACCACGCATTCCTTGTAAGCTCTGACAATAGCCGGCCCGCCAGGCACTGGCAGAGCCAGTGGAACACTACGGGCAGCGTTTTGTTAGAGGTTCATTGTCATACAAGGTGCGACATTTCGTCATTCACCGGTTGAGGCAGGCAATTAGGCAGGAACAACCAAACTAGTGGTTGAACAAAAACTCTTTGGTGTTGATTAGCGCCCAGATGATATCCTCGTAGGCTAGCTTATCGTTGCTGATTTTGGCGATGTAGGCCATCGATTTATCGAGTTCATCGGCAATCGGTTTCCGCGCGAAGGCCTGCAAATATAATCGCTCGATCTTCTGTGGATGCGTGGCGGATTTATGGGCGGCGAGTTGGGCCGCTCGACCGGCACCGGCCGCCAGTTTGTTTTGCACATCCGACGAATTGAGCAGGTGCAGGCTCTGGGCCAAATTGGCCTCGCCGGTTCGTTCACATTCGCAAGCACTGGCCCCATCGGGCCGGCCGAAGACTTGCAAGAAATACGAGTTCACGCTGGTGTCGGGCAACTGCACCGCTTTGGTCCCCTCGGGCAGGCCATTGAACTTCGTCGAGCTGTCGGTGATCGAGTCGATGGCGTCGAGCAGCACCTCGGCATGCAGACGCTTCGGGTAATATCGCGAGAAACTTTGTTTGTCGCCGGCGTTGTACTCGTTCGGTTCGGCACTGAGTTGATACGTGGTCGACGTGCAAATCGTGCGAATCAACTGCTTCATGTTAAAACCGCTCTCGACAAAATGCTTCGACAATGCGTCGAGCAATTGCGGATTGGAGGGCGGATTGGTCACACGCATATCATCCTCGGGGTCGACAATGCCGCGACCGAAGAAGTGTTTCCAATAGCGATTGGCCATAGCCGGAGCAAAGAACTTGTTGTCGGGCTTCGCCATCCAATCGACCAGCGCATGGCGCGGATCTTCGTCGGCCGAGAGTTCACTCGGTGCCGCATCCAAACCGGTCGGCTTGACCGGCTGTCCGGTTTTGGTGTTGGTCGCTTGGGCCATACCACGTTGATGGAAAATGCGGTCCTCTTGCGGCTGCGAGCCGGGCTTGCGACCAACGCGCGAGAAAAACGCATTGAAGCCGAAGTAATCCTGCTGGCTCCATTTCTCGAACGGATGATGATGGCAATGCGCACATTGCAAACGCATGCCCAGGAACAACTGCGCGGTGTCTTCGAGTTGCTGGACCGAATCTTTGACCTCGCGATACCAAACGACCGGCGGGTTTTCACCCATCTCGCCCGAGGCCGCGATGATCTCGCGGACGAACTGATCGTACGGTTTGTTCTCATGCAGACTGGTACGAATCCACGAATGGAACAAGTAGGTGCCGCGGGCATGGACTTCCATGCGGCGTTTGTTCCGCAAAATGGCGCTCCACTTGTTGGCAAAGAAATCGGCATAGCCGGTACTGGCTAACAATTGGTCGACCAGTTTTTCGCGTTTGGACGGGTCGGTATCGGCCAAAAACTTTTCGGTCTCTTCGGCACTTGGCAAACGACCCGTGATGTCGACCGAGACGCGACGGATGTAAGTCGGGTCATCGCAGACTTTCGACGCCGGCATTCCCAGCGTCTTGAGTTGAGCAAACACATGCTCGTCGATAAAGTTCTTGACCGGCGGGAGGTTGTCGACCGGCGCGCCCATCGGCACCATGGCGCGAAACACCGCCACCTGCCCTTGAAAGCGTGCCATAATCGCCACGGCACCCGTTAGTTCGTTCGTCTTGACCAAACCCTTGGGCGAGACCGACGCCATTTCGGTATCGTTGGGATCGAACTGCGCCATGCTAGTCACGTCGCGCGTCGAGCCATCGCTGTAATGGGCCACGCAAACGATTTGCTGCTCGCTGTTTTGACCCAACGTGCGCTGATGCGGAAAGACTTCGATGCGGGCAACCGTGGGGTCGGTCGGCTTGCCGTAGGGCATGCCTTGCTCGACCCAACGACGCATCAATCGATAAGGAGCCGAGTCGAGTTCGATCCGAGCGCCGCCGCCGTGCGGCACGGTGCCGACCGCTTTTTGCAGCAGTAAACTACGATCGGGCGCGGCGGGGAACAACCGGCGACCGCGGCCTTCTTTGACCAAGTGTTCGAAATCTTCAGCCGGCTCGAAACCCAGCAGCGAAAGCCGGAAACCATTTTGACCGCTGGCCTTGCCATGACAGCCGCCGCTGTTGCAACTGAACTTGGTGAAGACCGGCACCACCTGGTTCGGAAAGTTGACCGGCAGGTCTTCGATGATTTGCGTCACCGTGGCGACGGTGCTGACCGCCGGGCCTTCCGGGTGCTTGATCGAAATCGTCGCGCGCCCTTCGGCCAACGGACTGACCAGACCGGCGCTGTCGATTTCGACAATTCCCTTGGGCGCGACATCGTAGGTGACCTTGTGCGTGACATCGCGAAGTTGCGTCGAGGAGAAAACGGCAGTGGCAACCAGTTGCTGCCGCGCATCGCGGCCAGCCAGGGTAAAGCCATCGGAGGTCGGCAAACCGAATTCGACCGTGATCCGCTCGAGCTTGCCAGGCTCGCTCAAACCGGGGCCTTTCTTGGAGATGGGTCCATTTTTCAAGGCGGGTTCCGCGGCGGCAACCACAGTCGCATCGGCCGATTTCTCGGCGGCTTTTGCGATCGCCGCATCGTCGGCGTAGCCGATCACCGCCAAACTGGTGACCATCATGGTCAAGCACAAACAGGCGAACAGCGCAGGTAGCGCGAACGTTCGACGCATGGCAGGTTCCTCCCCCAAAAGAGCCTAAGCAACTTCATGCACAGGCAGGCGTGTGAACTAACTGGCGAGAACTACACTGGCGAGACTAACGCGAGCAGACAAAGGCGGGCTGCGCGTCGCCCCGATCATCCCAGTAGATCGATTCCCAAGAACGCAAGGCTCGCGCGATCTGAATTATCATCATAAATGTGTGTTTATGCAAGCAATTATTATTTCCCATACACAGTGACACAGAACATCTGGTCGGGCTTTGCCATCGGCGGACTGCCGCAATTTCTGTCGCTGATAAGAATAAATGCACGCTCAGCAGTAATGGTTACGGCCAAACTCAAATATTTGTGCGACGAAGAGTGCTAAGTAGCTAACGTCCTGATCGGCGAACAACGAAACTCTCAGAACGTCTCACTCAGGCTGCCTGGATCGTTACGGGTTCGATCGAGGCGACGTGCAGCAGCGATACGATTTCAACTCGGCAGGCACCCCGTCCTCGGCAAGGTCGGTACCGATCAAAATACTGCTTCGGGTTAGCAATGCCATTTCGGGATGGCGAATTTCGAAGGCCTGCCCACTAGATAACGTGAGTCTTACCGGCTGGCTAGCATTTCGCGAAAGGTCTGAACGGTCATACGTCAATTATAACATGGCAGTATTTTAGCAACCAGCTACTTCTGCGCTTCAATGCAAATTTACCGGTGGACAGCCCTTTCGTTTTATCAAGAACGGCTTCATCCGTCGATCGAGCCGAACGTCACCGGCAAGTCGACGACCTCGGCCAGCCGACGCAAATATTCGGCACGCGGAATTTCAATTCCCCCCAACGATTGCGTGTGGGGATTGAGTTGCTGAATGTCGAACAGCCGGTAGCCTCGCGATTGTAGATGCGGCATCAGCCAAGCCAAGGCCACTTTGGACGCATCGCGCATCCGAAAGAACATCGATTCGCCGGCATACAGCCCGCCGATGGTCACACCATAGGTTCCGCCAACCAATTCGCCTGCGTGCCAGACCTCGACACTGTGAACATGACCCAACGCATGCAGTCGTTGATACCCGGCGATCATGTCGTCGGTCAGCCAGGTCGCGCCGCCGCGATCCTTGGCCGTGGCACAACCATGTACGACGCCGGCGAAGTCGCGATCGCTGGTGACCTGATACTTGCCGCTGCGGCAGGTCCGTTCGAGGCGGCGGCTGACATGAAAGCGATCGAATTCGAACACAGCCCGCGGGTCGGGGCACCACCAGAGCAATGGCTCAAAGTCACCGAACATCGGCCAGGGAAAGATGCCGTGCCGATACGCGTCGAGCAAACGCTCCACGCTCAGATCGCCGCCGACCAGCAAAATGCCATGCTCGTCGGCCGCGTCCGGAGGCGGAAAAAAGCGTGATCGGAAAAGCCGTGCCATGCGTTCAGATTAACACTGAACGAGTGAAGGGTGAAGGGCGGCGTGTGGCGAGAACCGCTTATCATGCTTCACTTCATCGTTCCAACGCGGAGAGCTTGTAAATTTTCCAGTTTCTTTTGTGATCTGGAGCGTATCCTCGGCAGTCGGGTGTTTTTTTCGCGACGATGCGATGAGTTTTCACATGGCTGGGGGGATGTTGTTTGAAATTGCCGCAGCGCGCGCCGATCAAGCCTGCCCCAGCTGGCGACCAGTTGCCACAAAAAAACAAGCCGACAACCATTCCGGACTTCAATCATTCACAAGCTCGGGGCATGGAGATGCACTGAATGCATTCCGCTCACTAATCAATCACGCCACCAGGGATGATTTCGCCGCCGGCACGCGAAGCCAAAGACAACAGCACCGGCAGGGCCGCATCCTCGGCCAGAAAATGCACCGACCCGTCGCAGTACAAAATGTTGACCCCTTGCGGATGATCCGAAAACAGCGACGAGTTGGCCGTGCTTGGCCAAGGGTCGAACTCGGGCGGCTGCGGGTTGATCCACGGAATGTTGGCGGGCGTCGAACGGGGCACCGTGATTACGTTCTGACCCGTCGACCACGGGCCGCGAAACGTCGAGCCCGATTCCACACCCCGGCCGGATAGTTCGCCGACCAGCATCGTCTTCGACAGCCCATCGGTTATTTTGGCGACACGAACCGAAACATCGGCGTTCGTACCCAGTTGGTCGGTATTGTTCAGCACGCCGCTTTGCCGTTTATATTGCTCGCCGGTGGCAGGGTTCTTGAACAGGTCGTTTTCGGGCGTTGGTCCGCCGATGCCCGCGTAGTCGATACAGGCCATCTCCTCGCCCGTAGAAGCGTCATAGGAACCATTGCCGTTGAGGTCGACGATTCGTTGATCGTCGCCGCGCGAAGAGTCTCGACGCGTGCTGCTGGGGCAGATGTATATCGGAATAATCGTACTGGCCGCCTCGCGATTGTCGGCCGCGGCCGGGGCCTGCTTGAAATCGATCTTCTCTTTGATTTGCCCCTCTTCCAAATAGTCCAGAAAAAAAGCGCTCCAAGCGTATTGTTTGCAATTGGAGCATGGGTTCTTCTGCCCTGGGGGAAAAGCTTTTTTGCTGGAAACGTAGTTGTTCATCCCCAAGCCGATCTGCTTGAGGTTGTTGATGCATTGCGTGCGACGGGCGCTCTCGCGCGCTGCCTGAATGGCGGGCAGCAACAGCGCAATCAGAATGCCGATGATCGCAATGACCACCAACAATTCGACCAGGGTAAATCCGCGGGAAGCCGGTAACCCTTTCGAGTCGGCAAAATTTGCTACGCGTCTTCGCACGATCCGCACTCCACAAAGGATGATGCTGCCTGCCCACTCGCGTCCTTGGAACACGGATGCGTGTCCGTTAGATAATATTGATAGAACGGGGGGCAGCTTCAAGTACGACCGTGGGTTTCTAACACAAGTCGAACAATTGGGTGGCGGGGTAGCGTGGATGGCGAAGGAATTTTTGTAGTTTCGGACCCGCTCCGTCCCTTTCACTTGCAACTCGTCATTCGTCATTCGTCACACTCGCCATTGGTCCAATTTGCCAGCAAAGATCATCCAACTCAAACGGTTTCGATACCACCCTGGCTGCTCCGTTCGCTTGGGCCAAGCGAATATCTTCGACACGTGGAAACCCGGCCAGCAGGATGATCCTTGGAGTAGGGTCGCCATGCTGTGCGATCAGCACGCTTTTCAAAGCGAGTAACGCCGGAATCGATGTTTCGATCGAACCGGGACAATCGAGCAAGACAACGGCGAGGGACGAAGAGCAAGCGGTGAGAGGCAAGTGTGGAATGGAATCGCATTCCGGCACCGACAAAGCATCAAGGGGCGAGGGGCGAGGGGCGAGCAACGTAAGACCATAAACTTCAACACCGTATCCTCGGCCGGCCAAAACATCAGCCAGCATGGCGGCGGCCTCGGCCGATTGCGAGCAGACCAACACGGTAGGCGGATTGCGGAGCGAGAATTGGGGAACTGGCAACGCATCTCGATATTCAAGTCCCAAGTTCCGAGTCTCAACCCCCGGTACCCGATCCCCGGTCCCCGATCCCTTTCTCGTACGTTCAAGCAACCGATCGTCGATCGTGCGCGTGAACGGCGGAGCGAGTAGCGAGAGGTGAGCAGCGAGCGACGCATCTCGCTCATCAAGCCCCGAGCCCCAAGCCCCAAGCCCCGAGCCTCCAGCCTCCGGCCTTGGGTCTCCGGGCGCTAACGCTTCCGGCTCGCTAGCCTCCAGTCTCAAGCCTCCAGCCTCAAACCTCCAGCCTCCAGCCTCATTCCCCGAGCCCCCAGCCTCCAGCCCCAAGCCTCGCATCTCATCCCTCGATCCCCGATCCTCGATCCCCGCTCCCATCCTCGCCACAAACTGATGCGCATACACCCGCGTTGCCCCGGGCCAGACCTTGCCGGTGCGGGCTTCGCCTTCGCACCAACTCCCGGCCAGAATGATGATGGGCGTCAGCGGCGCGGCGTTATGCAGCCGCTCGAACATATTAAAGGAATACTGCCCCGGCCGATCCTGCGCGACAATGATCGCCGTCACCGGCTCGCGCGTGAGATGCGAGATTGCCTGCTCGAACGAGGCTGGAGGCAAGAGGCTAGAGGCTAGAGATGGCGAGCTGGAAGCGTCAGCGCCTGGAGTCCGGAGGCTCGGGGTGTGGGGCTGGAGGCTAGAGACTGGGGCTGGCGAGCCGGAATCGTTAGCGACTGGAGACTGGGGGCTAGAGGCTAGCGGCTGGCTATCCTGGCGTCCGTCCCCTGAAAACTGAAAACTGAAAACTGAAAACTCTCCCCGCAGCCACGCAATGCATTCGCCAAACTCCGGCCGCGCCTCGTCGCCGATGAAAAGAATTTGCGGCACGTGTTTAATTTGCGGTTTCAGGCTTTACGATGTGCTAATGCGATCAAAGCTTCCGCTTGCATTTCCGCCAACAATCTGATCCCAGCTTCTGGCTCAGAGACGACGTATTGTCGAAGCCAGTTTCGCAGTTCATCTGGGAGAAACTCAAATCGTACTTTGTAATTTCCAGTCAAACTAAGGCCTCTAACTATTCCCCGAGCCTGCATTGCATTGTCCCAGTCAATTGGGTCGCCGACCTCGCCCAATTTATTAATTTTGAGAGGCACGATCGGATGCTCGTGAATGAGATCCGTTCGCGACTCGCCCACGAGAGTCATTTTCAT
>JAYTAU010000231.1:0-11206 GCA_043737375.1 Planctomycetia bacterium | reverse complement strand
GTACTACCAACTCCGCACTCCCCACTTCCTCTTCAGTCGATCTTCAACTGGTACTTGCTGAAAATGTCGCCGGTGTTCAGCTCAATGTCAGCCGTGTTGAATCCTGTCGTGGCATTTGCTGGAAAGCCGTTGTTCAACAGCTCATCGTTCGAGCCGTCGTTGTACGATCGCACGCTGCCGTCGGCGAAAACAATCTGACAAGCCCGGGCGTGCGGAGTGCCGAACTGCCGATAGTCTTGCACCGTGGCGTTCCAGGTCACCCACCAAGTGCTGTAAGGGGTCGGATCGGTGAACGCGGTTGCGGGAGCCTTCATCGTCGCCGGATCGACCGGACCTCCGGTCATCGAGCAACCCAGTTGTTCACCGGATCGAGAATCTCCGATGTCGATCGTCAAAAATTCCCCCGACGGAGCGGCATCGGCCAACATCGGCACAATACTACTGGCGATACCGCTACTATCGAGTCGGGCACGGTTCAGCGGGCCGACGCAAAACTGGCGTTCTAAATTTTTATTGCTGGTCACGCTGAGCGGAGCTAAGCCGGTCGGACTGTATTGATTGCCAAACGTGTTGATATTGGCTGCCATCCGAGTCATGAACCAACTGGCCGTAAAGTTCGTGTTATAGCCCGGCTCGAATATTTTCTTATTCACCAGCGTCGTCAGCGCGGCATCGCCGGTTGCCAGGGGCGTCTCGATGATCTCGCGGCAGGGATTCAGTTTGGGCGTGACACCGTCGGGTAAAAAACCGCCGGGGCTGCCAAGCTTGTTGTTGCCGGCACTGAATGTCGTGCCGGTCGGATCAACCAAATGCGAATACGTTCGGCTCAGCTTGATCTGATTCGACGGGCAGAGCATTTTTCCCGGCAGCACTCCGACCGAGACCAAGTCGGCAACCCAACCGATTTCGGTTACCGCTCCGTCGCGTTGCCAGTCGAACGCGCCGGAGCAATATTTGTTTGTGCGATCGCTATAGGTGGACAGCCCGACCCAGCATTGACGGAGATTATTTTTACAAGTGGCGGCGCGAGCACTTTCGCGTGCGGCTGAGAGCGCCGGCACGGTGATTGCTACCAAGATGCCGATGATGGTGATGACCACGAGCAACTCGACCAGCGTAAAACCGCGTGTCGGAGATGAGCAGCGAGGGACGAGGGACGAGGGAACCGCCAGCCGGCCGGTGACTTCGCCGCGGCTTGATACTTGCCGAGCCGGTCGCTCAAGGCGAGGATAATCGAATGGACTTTGCATAAATTCGGCTGCTTCCTGGTTAACTCAAATCCGGCGTACTAGAGGGCCGGCATTTCAAGAGGACGATCCTCGATCCTCGCTGCCCACTGCTCGTTCTTCGTTGTTCGTTCTTCGATGGGCCTATCCTTGCAGCGCATCATTAGGTGCGTATCATCGCGATATTAAAGTGCAATGAGTTTTGCGCAAGCGCGAACTGACGAGATCGTTGCTGCGTACAAGCAATCTTGCGCAATCTGAACGTACAGACTGCCCAGTGTGACGGGCGGTAGTCTTAAGGTGGTGCGGGAGCTTCGCGTAAGGGCAGGCGACGAGAGCCTGATTGACGTTGGCGTTGTAGGACTATCCCTAGAACATCAAAGCGAATTCACATGCCCACTCAGGGCAGTGGGCATGGCACCCGGCACCCGGCGAATTCACATGCCCACGCAAAGCCGTGGGCATGGCACCCGGCAAAGAATTTCGCAAGACCACGAATTTGCCGGCGATTCGTGCGTCCGCTAGAGTGCATCGTTACGCCAAGATGCTACCGAATTCTGGGGCCGCCTTTAGGAAACGTACGATGACGCCCGAGCTGATGTTTTTGCGACAATGGATCAACTTCGATGTGTTGTTACAGTTTGCGTTCATTGTGGGACTGTTCGCGATCGTGATGTTCCGTCGCGAAGCCATCGTGTCGCACTATAAATTCCGCTTGGCGTGCCTGGTGTTTGTTTTGTCGTATATTTTGCCGGTAATTTTGCAGCCGATCGTGCAGGTCTCGATTCAAAGCACCGGCGGCGGTGCAATGCCGTTCTCAACTCGCAAGGGGGCCATGAAGCTCGACTTCGACTTCTTTCTGCAATTGCTGGGAACTTCCATCGGGCCGGTGCTGTTTGGAACGGCCTTGATGCTGTGTATCGGCGCGATGCTGCCGCGCGAAGATCGAGCGGCAAGGTCGCCGGCGACAAAACCGCCCGGGCCGCACCCGCTGGACTGAATTACGAAGGACGAATTACGAAAAAGGGAGGCAGTGCCGGGTGCCATGCCCACGGCTTTGCGTGGGCATGACTGAAGTTTGCGATTTCAGATTGCGGCTAGAACGTCCACGCATGTTCACATGCCCACTCAAGGCAGTGGGCATGCCACCCAACGTGAAACAAAAAAAAGGACGAAGCGCAAAGCATTCCTTTGCACTTCGTCCGATCAGTAGAAATGAACAGGAGGTAACAGAGATAACAGAGTTTTTTAGCTCCGTTCCCTCTGTTCCCTCATGTTCTGATTTAAGCGCCGGCGAACTTCACCTCGCGGAGCGTCGCATCCTGACATTCCACCGTCAGAAATTCAGGCGAGACATCCTCGCGACTGAAAATCTGCACGCTCATACTGCCGTCGTCTTCCAGCCTAGCAATCTCGCGACGCTTCTTGTTGTTCAAATAGCTGGCCACTTCGTCGCAGACCGTAACCGAGATCCGCGCAATCTCCTCGCGCTGACTGGCCAGTATCAACAGCCGCACGACTTCGATCGCCATGCTCTCGGCAGTTTTTACGACGCCCGTGCCGGTGCAGCCGGGGCAGTCTTTGTAGACGCTGCGTTTCAGGCTGGGCCGAATTCGCTGGCGGGTCATTTCGATCAGACCGAAGGGGCTGGTACGCAAAATTTTGGTGCGCGCCCGATCGCGGCGCACCGCGTCGCGCAGCGCCCGCTCGACTCCGCGACGATGCCGCTCTTTACGCATGTCGATGAAGTCGTTCACGATCACGCCGCCCAAATCGCGCAACCGCAACTGTCGGGCAATCTCCCGAGCCGCGGCGCAGTTCATCTGATAGGCGGTTTCATCGGCGTTGTTGTCATCCGCGCGAAAATTACCGCTATTCACGTCGATCGCCACGAGCGCTTCAGTCGGGTCGATGACGATCGAACCGCCTTGTTTGAGCGGCACCTTGCGCTGATGAATCTTCATGATCTCTTCGTCGAGCCGGTAGCGATGAAACAGCGGCTCTTTGCCTTCGTACAAGTGCAGCCGGTTCGCGTAACGCGGCATGACGATCTGCAAAAATTCCTTGGCCCGCTCGAATGCTTGCGGTTCGTCGATATGGATCGAGTCGACATCGCCGGTAAAAATATCGCGAATCGTCCGAATGATCATGTCGGACTCTTCATAAATATCGATCGGCGCCGGGTGCTTTTTGATACGGCGGACGATGACCTTCCAGAGTCGCAGCAAGTAGGCCAGATCGCGCGAAAGTTCTTTCTTGGTCCGATCGACGCCGGCCGTGCGGACGATAAACCCCAGCCCCTTGGGCGGATTCAGCTCGAGCATGTAATCGCGGAGCTTGCGGCGGGCATCTTCGTCTTCGATTTTGCGCGAGACACCCACGCGACCGAGCGCCGGCATCAACACCAGGTAACGACCCGGAATACTGATGTAAGTCGAGAGCGTCGGCCCCTTGGTGCCGATGCCTTCTTTGATGACTTGCACCAGCAGTTCGTCGCCGCGACGCAATACGTCTTGAATAGGGGGCTTGATCCGCGGGCGAGCACCCGGACGCATACCGGGTTTCTTCGGCCCGCGACGCGGCGGGCCATCTTCGTCGGGCACGGCGTCATCGTCGTCGAAGTCGTCGTCGCCGCGCACGACCGGCTCTTCACGGACCTGGCGGCCTTCGTCACGGCGATTTTCATCGCGCCCTGGGCGGCCCGACTCGATGGGTTTATCGGGGTCGAAGCCCCCTTGGCGGAAGTATTGCGGCTCCAGATCGCTGATGTGCAGAAAACCGTTGCGACCGACGCCGAAATCGACGAACGCGGCTTGGATACTGGCTTCGATATTGACGACGCGGCCTTTGTAAATGTTGCCGACGTAGTTGTCTTGGCTGGTCCGCTCGATGTAGAGTTCTTCCAGAATGCCGTCTTCGACGATTGCGATCCGACATTCCTCGGGCTGCGAGACGTTGATGAGCATTTCTTGCTTGACCGGCTTAGGAGCCTTATCTCCCGACGGCATCGGTCGCGGACCTGATCGGGAACTTGGTCGCGAACCTTCGCGAGCGCCTTCTCTTCTGGGAGGACGCGAACCTTCGCGTGAACCTTCGCGCGTTCCCTCTCTTCTGGGCGGCCGCGGACTTGTACTCTCATGCATGTAATTCGACCCTCGTTCTGGTAAGCACAAGTCCCAACGACTCCACGTCACCTAATCCGATGGCCGCAAGCACTTCGCGCGGGCGGGCACTGCCGTCGGCTGCCACACGCAATTGCATGTGCAGCACGTCGCCGTCGAGCGTCAGCCCATCGACCAACGGGCGCAAGTCGAGCGGTTGTGCTCGGCCTTCGCGTTGGATGACGAGACTTTCGGCGCTCAACACGCGGTCGACCTGGCCGCGCACCGACGTTTGTCGGTCGTGGGGCACGGGTACCGCAAACGCGACGCGGGCGACTTGCGCTTTACCGGCCTGTTCGACAAGCACCTCGATCGAATGAACCACCAGCCCCGCGGGCAACTGCGGAGTGATCGCCTGTTGCAATTCGTCGGCAGTGGTTTCAGTCGACAGGTCCACGTCGAGAATTTCATCGAGCCCGGCGATTCCGACGGCCAAGGCCGAAGGAAACATGATGCGCGGCTTGGGATGAAAACCTTCGCTCATGCTGAGCGAGACAGCAGCGCGACGGAACAATCGCTCCCAAGTGCGCATGAGATCGCGGTGGCTAATCAGCCGTAGATCCCCGAGCTTGGCGAAACGAATACGAACGCGCTGTCGAACCATCGGTTTTGTCTGTTGCCCGAGTTGCCGACAAAGCAAATCGGGCCGGGAGTTTTGGGAACTCGTTAAGGTGTTGGTTGGATTGTAAAAGCTATTTGTAGGAGGCGACGCCGTCGCCGATCTCTCTTCTCTCGTTACCACGCTTTCAACTCGTTACCACGCTCTGCGTGGTAATGCCTCGTTCGCCGCTCCGCGGCTATGCAGTCTGATGAATGTTCGTTGCGTCTTGGGCGATGTCTGAAAACAAACGATCGCCGAAACCCTCACCGCTCGTTCCTCGCTGCCTCTCCCAGAGGGAGAGGGATTGAGCAAGCTATCGACAAACTCTGTTTTCTCCGTTCCCTCCTGTTCAATATCCGGAGGGACACTGCTCGTGGATCAACCCGAAAACTCGGGCGCAACTTTCTTCAGTTCTTCACGTAAAAAATTCTTGATGTCGCGTGCGTGTTCCAACGTGAGCGCGCGGCGGGCCACGGCTTCGCATTGTTCGATCGACACCAGGCGGCAAACCCGTTTGATCTCGGGAATGGCGCTGGGGGTGACGCTGAACGTTCGCAGCCCCAGGCCCAGTAGCAATTGGGTGTAAACCACGCTGCCGCTCATTTGGCCGCACAAATTCGCCGGAATTCCGCGACGATTGGCGGCCTTGACGGTAATATCGATCAATCGCAAAACCGCCGGGTCGCACGAGTTGTACAGCGAGGCGACTTCTTTATTGCTGCGATCGACCGCCAGCGTGTACTGCACCAGGTCGTTGGTGCCGATGCTCAAGAAATCGACTTCATCGACAAAGAAGTCGATCATCATCACGGCGGCCGGCACCTCGACCATCATGCCGACTTTGATCTGGCGATTGAAAGGAATGTTTTTCTCTTCCAGGTCTTCCATCACGTCCGACAGCACCATCTTTGCCTGTCGCAATTCCATCAGCGTGGTGACGAGCGGAAACATCACCCGCACATCGCCCAGCGCGCTGGCCCGCAACACCGCGCGGAGTTGCGTGCGGAACAGCGGCAGATCGCGCAGCGACAGACGAATGCTCCGCAAACCCAAGAATGGGTTGCGTTCTTCCTCGGGACTGCTGGGGCGATTGAGTTTATCGGCACCCAAATCGAGCGTACGAATCACCACGGGTCGTTCGCCGATCGATTGCACCACGCGCGAGTAGGCGACAAAGTGATCTTCTTCGGTCGGTTCGGTATCACTGGTCAGGTATAAAAACTCAGTGCGATACAGCCCGATGCCGTCGCTCCCGCGATCGATGCAATGATCGACTTCGTAGGGAAATTCGATGTTGCCGAGCAGTTGAACCCGCACACCGCAAGAGGTTTCGGCCGGTACGTCGCGCAGCTCGACGAGCCGCGCCGCGAGGGTCCGCTGCTGCTCGGCTTCGTGGCGGTATTTGGCGATGGTTTCTTCGTCGGGCTGCAAAATCACCAGCCCGTTATCGCCGTCGATGATGACCATCTCGCCGCCCGACACATCGGACAAGAATGGTCCGATGCCGACGACGGCGGGAATTTCCATGGCCTCGGCCACGATGGCCGTATGGCTGCCGGCACCCCCGACTTCGGTCACGAAGCCGCGAACCAGCTTGCGATCGAGATTGGCAGTTTCGCTGGGAGTTAGATTGTGAGCCAACACGACGACCGGCGAGGTGACGCGCGAAAGCTCCTCGCGCCGACGCCCCAACAGATTGCGTAGCAGCCGTTTTTCGATATCGAAAATATCGTTGGCGCGCTCGGCCAGGTAGCTGCTTTGAATCTCTTGAAACACCTTGGCATAGCGACGCAATGTGCGACTGACGGCATACTCGGGCGAGTAGTGCCGCTCGCGGATCATGGTGTCCAGCTCGCTGCGCAGCTTGGGGTCGCGCAGCATTTGCAGATGCGCCTCGAAAATGGCACCGTATTGCGCGCCCAATTCGCGGGAGACGGCATCGCGATTGGATTCGATTTCGAGACTGGCGGCGTCGATCGCGGCGCCCAAGCGTTCGAGTTCGTCGACGACCGCATCGCGCGAAACGAACCGCCGCGGGATGCGAAATCCCTCGGTGTCCATGACCAGAGCCTCGCCAATGGCGACCCCCGGCGAAACGGCGATACCTTGTAATTTTTGCATGTGACTGCTCGCAAGACGATGTTGCGCCGGGCGAGCGATGCTGACCGGCACGCGCTAAAAGCGTCGTGCGGCGGTCGATCATACGCTTCGGGCGACATCGCCCCCGCCGACCGAAAAATAGGTCAGCTTTGGCGAATCACGCGGGCTCTGTCGCAAAGCGCATTCACGGCTTCGATGGTGGGAAGACGCAAGCGACGGGGCCGTGGATCCTTGTGACGGTAAACTATTGCTGAATTTGTTCCGGCTAGTTGTGTTCTTGGCCTTCGAAAAAGCCGTTGTCGAACAGCTCAGCCAGGGCACTGACGGCCGCTTCGGCGTCGGGCCCCTCGGCCTCGATCACCAGCGATGTTCCTTCGACGGCGGCGAGCGTAAAGATCGCTAAAATACTCTTGCAATCGACGCGCTCGAACCCCTTCACGATTTCAATTTTGGACGTAAATCGCTTGGCGGCTTTGACCAGCAAATCGGCCGGACGCGCGTGCAATCCCTGCGGATTGATCACGCATACCGTCCGAGTCATTTTCAATTCGCTCATCAATAGACACCATTGCATGCTTCTCGTGTTACTCAGTCAGCCAAAATCTATTCCGGTTTATGTAGGCCGGAATTCATTTCCGCTTGATGTAGGCCGGAATTCATTCCGGCTTTATCGCCGTTGCCGAACGAAATAAATTCCGTCCTACGACCCAAATTGGTGACTATCCGCTTCGTCCAGCAACACCCGAATGTCTTTGGAATCCTTGGCTTGCTTCAGGAATTTACAAAATGTATCGTCGCGCAACTGACGCGAAATGTTTTCGAGCGCGCGCAGGTGATCGCCGGGTCGATCGGGGGGCGAAATCAGCAGAAAAAACAGCTGCACTTTTTCGCCGTCGAGGCTCTCGAAGTCCACGCCGTCGTGGCTGACCGCCACGGTGCCGACCAGACGGTCGACGCTCGGGTGCTTGGTATGTGGAACGGCGACGCCGCGGCCGATGCCGGTGCTCCCCAGTTCCTCACGTTTCATGATCGCCTTGACGATGCTATCGGCCTCGCCCGTGGCGATTTTGCCGGCGTCGAGGAGTGCCCGCGTCATTTCGCGAACGACCTCCTCTTTGGTGTCAGCCTGGAGGTCGGCTCGAATCGCATCAAAACTTACAAAGTCGGCAAACTTCATTCTCCCTGGTCCTTTCTCGCCTCGCTACCTAAGACACTGACCGTCACCGAAGATCGGTCGCCGCCAAGTTATCGGAACAGCTTGTCTACGATACCTTGGCTTGCCAAGTTCGATTCGCTGACATGGAGCTATTCTATCTCTCGTGACCACGCTCCGCGTGGTGACGGAGGGCGTTGCCGCTCCGCGGCACTGGAAGCTGCGTGTAGTTTAGTTGCTATTGAAGTTCTTGGACGCGGAGCGTCCGGCGTTGCATTCCCACGCGGAGCGTGGGAAACGAGACCGTCGCTTACTCCTGCTCCAAAGGTTCGGCTGCCGGGCCGCGATGGTGACCTTGGAGTTTTTCTTTGTATTTTCGCAATTGATGTTCGATTTTGGTAACCGCACCATCGACTGACTTCCACAGCTCGTCGGTTTGCTCGTGTGCTACGAAATCGTGTTTATGCTCCGCCGACACGATTAAATTGACGAGGGGATTGGCTGAATCCTCGAGGTCTACCGTGACTTCGATCGATGTCAAACGTTCGAAAAGCCGCTCTAAACGCTGGACCCTACCTCGGATTTTGTCTTGCGTGGCCTCAGCCATGTGCCCGTGACGCGTCGAGATCTTGATTTGCACCGATGCCAACTCCTGCAGGTTCCAAACAGTAAAACGGTGACGAAACCGCAGCCTCGCCATAATCCTTTAGCAAACAGTTTCACCGACAACAGCCAAATCCTACTGTATTGTGCCCGCCGCGTGACCCATCCTGCGGCAAACCGCCGCGACAATAGTCCAGTTTGGTTGAGTAAAGCCGCATGGATACTTGTCTGGTACGCTTTTCAATCCACAAGACTGCGAACCGCCGCAATCCACAGTTAGCCCGACATTTTACCCGCCGCGGGCCGGTCCCTCAAATCCAAATCGGCCCCGTTAAAAAGAAAACTCGAGCGGGCCTCTGGCTGAGATATATCTTGATTTGTGGCGAAAGGGAAGAGTTAGCCGCAAATAGATGCGAATAAATGCAAATACGAGGGGCCGGCCAATCGTTGTTTGATCGGGTAGTCGCTCCGAGACTATCCGGCCAATAAAAATCCCGACCTACTTTCGAGACGCTCACACAGATGAGCCCGTCGGAACGCGCTGATTCTATGTGCGCTGGAATTCCGTTTGCCATCTGCCCGGATCGCACGCAAAATAGGGCTGACGATGAATCCCAGTCGTTCCCTAGCGGTACCCCAGCACCAGCGGCATTCCCGCCTCGAAGGATCCACGTATGCGATTGTTCTCGATCATGTCTGCGATTATCGCTTCGATCGGCTTGTTTAGCGGGGTTCCGTTGGCCGGCATCGCGCATGTCGAAGCCGGCGACGTTTGGCCCGAGTTCCGCGGACCGACGGCCGACGGCCATTCCGACGCCAAGGGGCTGCCGACCACCTGGGGCGAAAGCGAAAATATTCGCTGGAAGACCGCCATTCACGGCAAGGGCTGGTCGTCGCCGGTCGTTTGGGGGCAACAAATTTGGATGACCACCGCTCCGGTCGATGGCAAAACCATGCACGCCATCTGCACCGATCTGAAGACGGGCAAGATCATCCACGACATCAAACTCTGGGACGTCGCCGAGCCGCAGTTCGTGATTCCCATGAACAGTTACGCCAGCAGCACTCCGGCGATCGAAGCTGGTCGTGTCTACGTTCACTTCGGCACGCACGGCACCGCGGCGCTCGACACCAAATCTGGCGAAATTTTGTGGAAGCGGCTCGACGTGCATTGCGATCATCATCGCGGCGCGGCTTCGTCGCCGATCTTGTTCGAGAATCTGCTGATTATGAATTTCGACGGCTTTGATGTGCAATTCGTCATCGCGCTGGACAAAGCCACCGGCAAGACGGTTTGGAAGAAGGATCGCGAAATTCACGACCCCCAAGCCAATGGCGACGGCAAGAAAGCTTATGCCACGCCGCGCATCATCACGGTCGATGACAAGCCGCAACTGATCAATCCCAGCGCCGGCGCAACGGTCTCGTACAACCCGCGCACGGGCGAGGAAATTTGGCGCGTGAAAAGCGGCGGCATGAACGCCGCCTCGCGACCGCTATTTGCGCATGGCTTGATCTACGCGACCACGGCTGCCGGAGGTTTTCAGTTGTTTGCAACCAAGCCCGACGGGCAGGGTGACGTCAGCAAAAGCCATTTGGCATGGAAGCACAACAAGAGCGTACCGACGCGACCGTCGCCGATCTTGGTCGACGACTTGATTTATATGATCAGCGACGCGGGCATCATGTCGTGTGTCGAAGCCAAGACCGGCACGCCGGTGTGGTTGGAACGACTGGGCGGCAACTACTCGGCCTCGCCCGTATATGCCGACGGCAAGATTTATTTCTTTAGCGAAGACGGCACGACGCCGGTCATTGCGTCCGGCCGCGAGTACAAACTGCTGGCCAAGAACAAACTCGACGCAGGGTTTATGGCCTCGCCGGCGATCGTGGGCAAGTCGCTGATTTTGCGGACGAAGACCGACTTGTACTGCGTAGAGCAGAAGTAAAAAAGAGTCGGGTAACTAGCGATACGAAATTACCAAGGACAAATTACGCCCAGTTCCCAGACCGCTCGTGTGCTCGCTGCCTCTCTCAGAGGGAGAGGGTGGAATGCCCCCGAGTCCCGAGTCTCCAGCCTCACTCCCCGAGCCTCAAGCCCCATTGCTTCGCATCGGCGTGCCGCCGACGGCTAAACGCATTCAAGTTCGGAGTGGGAAGTGCGGAGTGAAGGACGAACAGCATATCCCCACTCCGCACTACAAACTTCGCACTCCGCACTTTTTCATTCCCCATTCCCCATTCGCACTCAATCTTCTACTCTCAGCTTGATCTCATCGCTGTTCCCCTTCAGTTCCGGGGCGTACATCGCGTAGCCGCGGGCGGGCAGCGCGCTGAACTGGCCCGGGATTTCAGCCCGCAA
>JAYTAU010000230.1:0-1769 GCA_043737375.1 Planctomycetia bacterium | reverse complement strand
AATAAAAAAGCTCCATGCGGAAAGCTGTTGTCGCGGCCCAGGTAGCCGATCAAGTCCTCGAACGAGCGATGCATCTGTTCGATGCTGGTGTCGCCTTGAAACACCGGCTTACCTGCTCGCTTGACCACCAAGTGAATTCCAATTTCATCGCGCGGCGGCATATCGGCGGTCAGCGTGATCCACGGGCCCAACGCGCACGAAGCGTCGTAGCACTTGGCTTGCGGCAGGTACAGTGGGTTCTCGCCTTCGATATCGCGCGAACTCATGTCGTTGCCGATCGTGAAACCGACCAGCTTCAGCTTCGACGAAAGCACCAGCGTTAGTTCCGGCTCGGGCACGTTCCACGTTGCGTCTTGGCGAATCCGCACGGCCTGACCGGGGCCGACGACGCGGTGCGGGTTGGCCTTGAAAAACAGCTCGGGCCGCGGTGCTTCATATACCAGGTCGTAAAAATTCGCCGCGCCCTGCGACTCTTCCATCCGCGCGACCTTGCTGCGTTTGTACGTCACACCGGCAGCCCAAACTTCTTGCCGATCGATCGGGGCGAGCAACTGCACGCTAGCTAAAGGAACTTTCTCGCCGCGTAACGAGAGCGAGCGAACCGCCTCGGCAGGATTCTCGGCATCGATCACGTCAAACAGCGAACGATAGCGAGTATTGAACTCCAGCGGAGTGACGATACCTTCGTCGATCAGGCCGAGCGTCTCACCCCAGGTTCCGTAACGAATTTTTGCGAGCTGCATGGCAAGGAATTACAAAGGACGAATTACAAAATGCGGCGGGTGTCCGTGGCTTGCGACAGCATAACACAGCTAAGACTCTGGAGCGAGCTTGTATGAGTCATTCATGCTCGAAGTCAAACGGTCCGTCCAACACAAACCTCAGCGGTCGGTCCTTCCACTCACCCGCATAGTCGATGCCGATCCGCGGGGTTGATTTTACGCGCGCACGACGCACGCGAAAGCCGCGATCTTCGATCCACAACCCCGATGTCGGTATTGCCTGCTGACCGTAGAGTTGTATGTCGACCTGCAACTGTTTGCAAAGCTTGCCCGGCCCACTGATGTTGCCCGCGCCGCGGAACAATACGGCGGCCGGCTCTTGCTCGTCGCCTGTGACGATGTTCAGCATCCAATACATGCCATAAATCAAATACGTGTACCAATACCCGCCCGGCCCAAACATGACTTTCGTGCGCGGCGTGCAACCGAATCGGCCATGACAGGCCAAGTCGTGGGCACCGACATAGGCTTCGGTCTCGTGAATCAAGAGCGATTGCTCGGTGTCGCCGGTTCGCCGTACAAGAAATTTGCCCAACAGTTGGCGTGCGACAATTTCGGCCGGTCGCTGATAAAATTTTTTGGTCAAAATCATGTCACAACTTTTGATCGCAATACAAATTTCACCACGGAAGCATGAAGAAAACAGGACGCGGGGTTTGCGGCCGATCCAAATTGTTCCTCTCAGCGTCTCCGTGTCTCCGCGGTAAAACCTTCTATTACGCACCGATCGTCGTTTCGCCTTTCGGAAGATCGAAGCAGACGGTCATCGCTCCGTCTTCTCGCAGCCAAGTATTGCTCTTCAATGCGAGCGGCTTGATGACTTCGGTCAGTGCGATCGGCTTGCCGGCGTGCGTAATCGCCGGTGTGCCGCCGCCGTTGTGTTGGTATCGCAGCGTGAACTGCTGCGCGGCGAACGGCGCGCGTAAAATGAATCCTGTCTTGATCGGTTCGATTTGCGTCAGTTCCTTAGCGGCCCAGTAGCGCGAG
>JAYTAU010000229.1:0-4600 GCA_043737375.1 Planctomycetia bacterium | reverse complement strand
TGCCTCTCCCAAAGGGAGAGGGTTATAAACTTCGAAACGCTACGATAGTCGGAGCTTGCCGTGCCGTCTATCGGTTATTGTCAATCGCTCCCCTCGACCGGCTCGACTTGCAGTTCGTCGATTTCGACCGAAACCCCCTGCTGCAAAAAACTAACATCGACGATCAAACGAAATCCGGCACGCCGGGCAGCAATCGTTCCTTCGATTCCCAAAAACGGTCCCGCGGTCACGCGTACACGCCGGCCCGGCAATAGCTTGTCCTCGACGACGATCGTCGCATTGGTGGCGATCAGGTTTTTCAGGTGTCGCAAATCGCGTTGCAAGCGCGACTGATCGTGGACTGCCACGAGTTGCGAAACGCGGTTGGTCGAGAGCGTGCGAATTCTCTCCGCTTCACCGGCAAACAAAAACAGATAACCCAAGAACAAGGGCATTTGCGACTCGACGCGGCGACCGCGAATCAACGAAGTCTTGGCGATCAGCGGCAAATAGAACGGAATTTCGTAACGCACCAGGTCGCGAGCCAGGGCTTTTTCTTGTCGGGCCTTGGTATACACGGCCCACCAACGGCGATCGGCCGCGGCAACGTCGAAACTGCTTTCGAGCAAGTCGTCCGGCAACAGATTCCGTTCTTGCTTTAGTATGGGCATGGACGATTGTACCTGCGAATGATTGAGTTTGCGGAGGCTGTCTGAGACAATCTTAGCATTCGACGCCGACCCGTTTGTTGGATTGTGTCGTGGAGTACAAGTCTTTGGCAAGGACCAAGCCTGATGTGGATTACGTTTGCTGTTCGATTCTGCTTGTTATTGTCGTCCTGGATGCTGCTGGTCGCGACCGTGGCAGCGGCCGAAGAGTCGGCGCAGGCCGGACCCATCGCGAGTAAGAAATCGGACAAGGCAACAGCCGTTCGCCCGAACATCGTCTGGATTAGTATCGAAGACATCAGCCCCGACTTAGGCTGCTATGGCGATGCCTACGCCAAGACTCCAGTGATCGACGCTTTCGCCGCGCGTAGTGTGCGCTATACACATGCCTTTACCCATGCAGGAGTTTGCGCGCCGTCGCGCAGCGGCATCATTACCGGCATGTATCCGACGAGTATCGGCACCCACCACATGCGCTGTAAAACAGTGTTGCCCCCCGGCGTGCGTTGCTTCACGGAGTACTTGCGCCAGGCCGGTTATTACTGTACCAATCAATCGAAGACCGATTACCAGTTCGACGTACCCGAAGGAGCCTGGGATGCCAATGGGCCCAAAGCGCATTGGAACAATCTCGCATCAGATCAGCCGTTTTTTGCCGTCTTCAACTTGACTAATACGCACGAATCACAAATTCGCAACCCGGCCAGACGAGCCCAGAATCTCAAACTGCTGTCGCCCGCGGAGCGTCACGACCCGGCCCAGGCAGTGTTGCCGCCGTATTATCCCGACACTCCGAAAGTACGCCGCGATTGCGCTAACTACCACGACAATATCACGGCTACGGAAAAACAGCTCGCCGAAAAGCTTGACGAAATTGCGCGTAGTCCAGCCGCCGACGACACCATCATTTGGATTTGGGGAGACCATGGTCGCGGTCTGCCGCGAGGCAAACGCTGGCTCTATGACTCGGGCACGCGAATTCCACTATTAGTCTATATGCCTGAAAAATTGCGTCAGCGGTTATCGCCACCCGATCAGCTCGATACATTCTTCAAGCCGGGTAGTGTGAACGACGAGCTGGTGGCTGCGGTCGACTTTGCTCCGACCGTATTAATGTTGGCCGGTCTTCTACCACCGAAACACATTCAGGGTCGTAGCTCACGAAACGATTATGTGTATGGCGCGCGCGACCGGATGGACGAACGATACGACGTTATTCGGTCGGTGCGCGATCGGCGTTACAAGTACATTCGCAATTTCATGCCGCACTTGTCGCAGTCGCAGCACGTCAGCTACGGCGACCTGATGCCGACGATGCAGGAACTCCGCCGACTCAACGCGACCAGCGAATTAAGCCCTGCCGCCGCGATATTTTTTGCCAAGACCAAACCGGTCGAAGAATTATACGATACGCAAACCGATCCGCACGAAATCGACAATATCGCAGTCAAGCCCGAACAGGCCGAGCGGCTCGCTGCGATGCGGGCCGAGCTAGAACGCTGGATGCTGGAAACCCGCGATTTAGGTCTGATCCCTGAGCCCGAGCTGGATGAGTTGCAGCGGCCCGGAGGCAAGCCGCCGGCCTCGACCTCCGCCGACAAGTCCTGGCAAGCGTCGATTCGAGATGAAGATCTGCAGCGGCTGTTGAAGCTGAAGTCGCTCGATTTTAAGACCGGTACGACGGCCTCGCCGGAGTATCTGAAGGCACTGAACGACCCGTCTGCGGCCATGCGCTATTGGGCCGTTATAGGCTTAAGAAACATGTACGATGAGAAGTCCGTGCCGCCGAATGTCAGTGCCTCGATCCTAAAATTAATCGACGCCGACAAGTCGCCCGTTGTCCGCGTCGAAGCTGCATTGACTAGAGCGCAATGGTATGTGGATTTCCCGGAAACGCTGCTCGATTTATTGACCCACCCGCAGCCTTCTTTACGATTGCACGCGGCCCTGGCGCTCGACGAACTGGACAAAAAGGCAAGCGTTGTTCTGCCGGAAATGAAACAGCAACTCGATCAGCAGCCGACGGAGTATGTTCAGCGCGTGCTGACCCATGCGGTCAAGGAATTGGAAGCGAGTTCTAAGTGAGTGTGAGGTCCGTTCGCAGGTTGATGCCGCCTGAAGCCAAGCCATTGCAATGGGTGGGCTTGGGTTCGACTTCAAACGTCTAAGCGGCGGATGGAAAATAACTTCCTGACTATTTCCTCTCCCTTGGGAGAGGCGGCGAGGAACGCTTCGGTGAGGGGAAGATTATCGGGAAGTTATTTTTTCCGACAGGTTCTAAAGATCTCAACGTTTGTCTCGAGAACCCCTGCGGTTTTCGGCGCAGCTCGGACGGTTTTCTCTTCCGGCACCCGGCGAAGATTTGATATATTCGAAGTACTTTACAACCGTACAGTATTTTGCTGGTATCTCTCCGTGCGCGAACCTGTGTTACAAGCCGGCAATTCGCCTGGCGAGGATGACGATGACGACCGCGATTTGCGGCCTCAATACATGCGCGATATGGTCGGCCAGCGCGAGGTCGCCGAGCGGGTCGGCATTGCGGTCGATGCTTCTCGAAAGCGAAACGAAACGCTGGGCCACATCCTGTTCGATGGTCCGCCCGGTTTGGGCAAGACGACGTTTGCGACCTGTATACCGCGCGATCTGGGCGTCAACTTTCAGATTGCCAGCGGTGCGGCACTGGCCGCGCCCAAAGATCTGATTCCGTACTTGACGAACGCCGAGGAAGGCTCGGTGTTGTTCATCGACGAGATTCACCGGCTGCCCAAAACGGTCGAGGAGTTCCTCTACCCGGCGATGGAAGATTTTCGCATCGACATTATTTTGGGCGAGGGGGTCAACGCTAGGACGATCAACATGCCGCTGCGGCCGTTTACGCTAATCGGCGCGACGACTCGTACGGGCCTGTTGTCGGCACCGCTGCGCGATCGCTTTCAGATGCGCGAACATTTGGATTTTTACACCGTCGATGAATTAGCCGAGATCGTCCGCCGCAGTTCGGCCAAGCTACGGGTCGAAATCGACCGCGACAGCACCTACGAAATCGCCGCGCGCAGCCGCGGCACTCCGCGGCTGGCGAACAATCGACTGCGTTGGGTTCGCGATTATGCCACTAGCCGGGCCGATGGACAGATCACCATCGCCGTGGCTCGCGCGGCATTGGCGATGCAGTCGATCGATCTGATGGGACTCGACGGGCAGGATCGCAAATATCTGGAGACGATCATTCGCGTGTTCGGCGGCGGCCCGGCCGGAGTCGAGGCGATTGCCCATACGATCAACGTGGCACCCGACACGCTGGCCGATGAAGTCGAGCCGTATCTGTTGCGTAGCGAACTGGTCGTGCGCACCCCGCGCGGCCGCAAGGTGACTGCCCGAGGATATGCTCATCTGGGCCTGGTCGCACCGGCCGAAGCAACCGCCGACGATGCGCAACCGCGATTGTTCTGATCATTTAGAAGCAATTGACCACGCAGTCGCGAAGGCACGGAGAGGACCAATAATAATCATGGATTATCCGGTACTACGTTCGCTCGCAAAATCAACTTGCTGAATCCGCGTTCATTCGTGTCCATTCGCGGCCAATACTTTTTTGTTTTTCTCCGTGGCTCCGCGCCTCCGTGGTAACCTACCGGCGCAAGTCACTCGCTGGCGCTTCGAGCTTGTATTGCCTTACTTCGCCTCCGCGTCGACCTTGGCCCAGAATGGGTGCCGCCGTTCACCGCGGCTGCGAACATCGTCCAGCAATACTCGCAAATCGGGCTGGATCGGTTTTCTTGTCACCACTTTTCCATTCACGGTGACCGTGCTGGGCTTGGCAAAGTCGATCATCTCGGGTGCCAGCCAAACGCTGACCGCGCCGGGCGCTTTGATGTTGATGCCGTTGCCGGCGTTGATGGTGCCTTCGATTTGCATTGCGCGCGGCCCGGTTTGTTTCGGCAGTTCTTCGA